>JABMPR010000124.1 GCA_013202895.1 bacterium
CAGCTCGATCAGTGGGTGGATCAAGCCTACTGGTATTACCTCTTTGAATATGCTGTGCCGTGGGTGGCCGGAGACACCTCTTTTGGATTTGAAATCGGACTCAAATGGATCGAGTCGGATCAGGAACGTATTGCTTCCGCGGGCTGGTCAGCCCTGGCTTCATTTGCCGCTGTAAATCAGGATGAAAAGCTGGATATTGATGCCTATCGAGGATTGCTGAAGCGGGTGGAAAAAGAAATCCACACTGCTCAAAATAGAGTACGCTTCAGTATGAATAGTTTTGTGATTGCCGTCGGGGGTTATATCGAAGCTCTGACTAATGATGTACTGGAAGTAGCCGCGAAGATCGGTAAGGTGGATGTAACCCTGGGCAGTACCGCCTGTAAGGTCCCACTGGCTACAGAATATGTTCACAAGGTAATCGATCGCGGGTCAGTTGGGAAAAAGCGCAAAACACCCCGCTGTTAAAACTGGTGTTCAATTGTGTCATCCTGCCTGCCGGAGCGTAGCTGATAAGCGAAGCTTGGAGCCCGTCGAAGAATAGACACTTTCCAACTAGATATTAATGCAACACAGTTCAACTCGCTCAGATTACAGCCGCGCGAAAAACCCTTGGACCCTTCGTTTTCACGGAACAAATCATCTATTTCAGCATATATTCCCGCGATATTGACAAAGGAAAGATCGATTGGGATAGATCCGACCAGCGTGGATATCGCATGAAGCATGAAACTGAATAAATACTCGCCTAAAAACTTTTCCACAAGGAGTTGGCTGTGAAAAAAAGTACTATCATACTTATCGCTGTTGTTGTCGTAATTTTTCTGATGATCTCTAGCGTAATCGGAAAATACAATAACATGGTTACCATGGAAGAAGGGGTAGATGCCGCCTGGTCACAGGTAGAAAATGTCTATCAACGACGTGCTGACCTGATTCCCAATCTGGTTGCCACCGTAAAAGGCTATGCAGAGCACGAACAGGAAACCTTTACGGCTGTTACTGAAGCCAGATCTAAGGTGAACAATATCAATCTCGAGGGCATCACCAATAATCCAGAAGCAATGAAGAACTTCCAGGCATCCCAGGGCCAGCTCTCAGGTGCTTTGAGTAAATTGATGGTCGTTATGGAACGTTATCCGGACCTGAAAGCGAATCAGAACTTCCTGGATCTTCAGGCTCAACTTGAAGGTACTGAAAATCGCATTGCGGTAGAGCGCAATCGCTTTAACAAAGCAGCCCAGGGCTATAATACCGTTATTCGGCGTTTCCCCGGATCTGTCTATGCCGGAATGTTCGGATTCGATCGTAAAGCTTATTTCGAAGCCGAAGCAGGTTCCGAGAAGGCTCCCGAGGTAGAATTTTAGTCTACCCAGACTCAATCTAGCGATTCAATAAAAACATAGAAATATAAACATGTCAAATTCACTTTTTCGACCAATTATCCTGCTGGCAATAACGACCTCACTATTCGCCGGGGGCATTTTTCCGGATCATATCAAGACACAGGTCAACGATTGGGGTGACCTGCTCTCCTCAACTCAGGAGAAAAATCTTGAACAAGCTCTTCGTCAGTACGAAGCTGAATCATCAAATCAGATTGTAGTGGCTACCTTTCCATCGCTTGAAGGTGAAAGCCTGGAAGATGTATCCATGCAGATGTTCGAAACCTGGAATCTGGGTCAGTCTGGCCGTGATAATGGTGTTTTGCTGAGCATTTTTAAGCTGGAACGAAAAATCCGGATTGATGTTGGCTATGGTCTGGAAGGTGTTCTCCCCGATATAACGGCCGGTCAGATTATTCGAAATGATATCACACCCTTCTTTAAGCAGGGGCGCTGGTACGAAGGCATTGTCAGCGGATTGCAGGGAATCATCCAGGCGACCAAAGGTGAATACACTGGAAGCGGTGCTGGCGGCAACCAAAAGCGTAAGCAGAATAGCAATTTCTTTGGTCTTATCTTTCCAATAATCATCTTTTTGCTGATTGGCCGTGGACGGATGGGTGGTATGGGAGGCTTTTTCCTGGGCTCCATGTTAGGCTCAGCTATGCGAGGAGGCGGTGGTAGTAGCGGTTTTGGTGGCGGTGGCTTTGGGGGTTTCTCAGGTGGTGGTGGCTTTGGCGGAGGCGGTGGCGCCTCGGGAGGCTGGTAAATTTATTGCCCATATCCTTGTATGAGTAACATCCAGGGCTTCAGGGCAACAAATCCTGAGCTTGTACCACATTCAAAGTGATATCTAGATTATTTTAAATCGTTTCGCGCTGTATAGGTCAGACCTGCTTCTGAATTAGCGGGTACGGACACCGAAAATTTCACCCGACTTGCATCCAGCTTCTCAAAAGGATGCGATGGATTTTGAATTTTCCAGTTTCGACCACCTACATGCTGGATAACCTCAATCGCCACATCTTCATCTTTACGATTTGCCAGGGTGATGCTGATATCTTCCTCTCGATAACGATCGGTTTTTGAGCGACGATCCAGGACCTCGCGCTTACCTTTGACATCAAAAGCTTTCCCAACTTCAAATGTTACCAGATCGTCTTTGGATGTATGCTTCAGCCAGTCTTCACCAATTAATTCCAGGGCTCCATCAACATCTTTTTTAAACAGACGAACGGTTCCAGCGGGGAGCGCCACACCGGTACCGTCCTTTTTATCATTTTTAAATAGCAGTTTAATGGGGATGTTAGTGAAATTGTTGCTGCCCCCTTCATAAACATAGCGCTTGATTGTTTTTACTATTGAAGGATTGAGCCATTGAATCTGTTTTTCTTCCCGATTGCCGACACTAACGGGAAATGAAATCTCATATAAATGGTATTCAAAGAATTCACGTTCTTGCACAGGCCTGGCGCCTGCACGTTGAGCCTTAAATACCCTAGCATCAGCAATTTCCAGGATATTGGGCTGTGCTCGGTGCAGATCTCCAGCAACCAGTTTTAATTTGGTTTTTATGTAATCTTTCCCAGATCGATTGTTAAGGTTGATCCAGGAACTAAGGTCCATTTCAGTATCATCATCGCTCACCACAGCCACATATTCGGCCTGCCAGGAAATCCCACCTGCCAGATAGGAGAGATCCAAATCAAACAGGGCTGCCTTTTCGCAATCCACGGTCCAGGCCAGCGTTGGACGAACATATAGTCGTTCAGTGGGTGTCGGGCATTTTATAGAGCCCACATAACTGCGCTGAATGATATCGATACCATTGCGGCTTTTTAAAACCAGGGTACTGTTGTCATAACTGAGTAATTCACCACTCATCTTATTCTCATTTTGCAGTACAACCGTGACTTCTGCTTCAAGATATTTTTTTAGCAGCTTATTTTGATCAACCAGATCATAGCGATAATTCTGTTCCAGGACCTGTAAGTTTTGATCGGAGCTCAATTTTACAGATGAAGGGTTAATTGTTTCTGCAACCCTCTCGATTTCGATTTCAGAAATACCCTTGGGAAGCTGACGTGAGAACTGTTCCTTTACCAGAGCTTGGCCATGATTGTATACAGTGAGTTGAGTCTGACCTAGAACCATAGATGCTAGAAGTAGTAAAACCGTGATAAGTTTCAAATGGTTAGTCATGGATAAGCTCCTTGTAGATTAAACACTGATTCAAAACAGTAATGCTAATATAATAGTCACACCCTACACATCAATTCACGAGTCAGAATAACCAGTATATTTTATGTTCTAGAGTTCCAGGTATCATTTGCCATTTTTACCCTGCCCGGTAGAAGACGGAATAAATATTTTGCTACCACATTTGAGAAAACATAGTTCTTACCCTTGAGCGTGGCTTTATGGTCGGTACCTTTTACACCCAGCTTACCCGTGCTTAAAGCAAATGCACAGTGACCCTCAAACTCAACATCCTGAACCAATTGTTCTTTATTCATTATTTTCCCTTTTGCTTCATTTACGCACAACCATCCAGGATGTGCTACTAAATTAGGCAGAATAATAGTAATGCTAAGACGTTAATAATAGCATATATTTTCCACACAAACGTAATCCCGAAAGGTGTAAAAGCAGAAATCTGCCAAGGATGGATATTATTCAAACACAGGCATTGGTATTGAGATGATCCATATCATCGGAGCAGGACCCAGCGGTCTGACTGCGGCATTATTGCTTGCCAGGCAGGGACACAAGGTCATCCTCATTGAAAAAGAAAAAGAAATAGGTGGTTTGTGGGCCTCCCGTATTGATACAGGAGGATTCTTTGAAAGCGAAAATTCCTGCAAGGTTTATCAGTCAAGTTATAAATCAGCTCCAACCCTTTTTGAGGCAATTGGAACGCGGTGGGAAGATCACTTTATTGCGCGGCATGACCTCAAAAAACAATGGTTGCGTCCCTTCCTTGCCGACAGTTCCCTAAGCGATTTAAGAAGATTGTTTTTCGCATT
Organism: bacterium; assembly: GCA_013202895.1. GTDB lineage: Bacteria > Fidelibacterota > UBA8477 > UBA8477 > JABMPR01 > JABMPR01. The sequence goes on from JABMPR010000124.1 coordinate 4,412, forward strand.
TCTGCTCAATCTCACTGGTTTTAGAACCTATCGAACAGAATCTGTATATGATTATATGAATCGACATAATTTTAGTGAAGCATGTCGGAAATGGATGAGAGCCACAGCTCTTGGGGGAGTTACAGGAACGATGCGAATGACCATGTGGGAGCTCTTTCATCGATTCCGATATAATTTAAGAGCCATATTTTTCTCTAACTCGGAACTTCTTTACTGGAACGCCCAGCCACCGAACTCAGCAGCGGGTTTTGTGAGCCAGTGGCGCCAGGAGCTGGAACGACAGGGTGTAGAGATCGTGGTCAATTGTGGTGTCAGATCACTTTATCCATCCATTCAGGATAATCAGCAACAGGTGTTAATTGAGAGATCTGATGGCGTAAGGCATAGGAGTGATGCTGTTTTTCTGGCGATACCACCACCTGCTATGTCTCATCTGCTCAAAAACAGTCATGCGGACTACACTGCCGGGTGGGGTCACCCGGAAACCAATTTGCACGAGGTGTTGGAGGCTTCGATCTATGAGCATCTCGGTTTGAGCTGGATATTTGATAAAGAACTTCCCCAGGATTTACCCCTTGGCGGACATGGAGTCAGGAGCGGATGGCATCCTATCCTGGTCCAGTATTCTCAATACCAAAAGCACTTAAAAGCGCCTGGAAAAACAGTGGTTATCGGTTCGATTAGTTTGGATACTGAGTTCAGACATCAGCGTCTGGGAACCCGGGCTCAAGATCACGAGCCCCATGAATTGGCGAAAATTTTATGGGATGATGAGCAACTGGCAGATTCAAGCCTGCCAGACCCGGTAGAAGTGCAGGTTTATGGACTCTCAGCTGCTACACAGATTGTGAAACATGGACCCCTGTCAATCAAGAATGAAGGAGCTCCCCTATATATTGCCACGAGCATAAATGGTAAATCACCTTACTTCACAGCCTCTCTTGAATCAGCCATACAGGCGGGAAATGCCGCCGCTGCCGCCTTTGACATTGAAGTTACGCGCTTACCAACCTAGCGATTTAACAACTCAAATTAACTCCTGGTTTTCAGCGAAAAGGCTTGAGGTGGTTCATCGATTTTGTATGAAAAGCGAGAAACCCCCACCGATATTGATCCTTGGGATTATCTAAGGTTGTGATAAGACCTTGTGAATCGCTGGCTCCACCAGCTTTTCCATAAGTGCATATCCCGCCTTGTTTGGGTGTACCCCGTCCACGCTGAAGATTTTTTTCAAGCCCTTATCGTCATCAACCATGGATGTATAAAAATCCAAATAGCCAATCTGGTAGAGAGCGGCGAAGTCCTGTATCATTTTATTCAAGAGGATGATCTTGTCGCCAGGTTCAAGCTCTGATCTCCAGGGAAATGCTTTAGCCGGAAGCACTGACGCCAGCACGACTTTGATTTCGTTTGCCTGGGCAAGTTCCACCATGGAAATGATATTTCCCAGAATCTGACGAAGGGAGATGGGTCCTGTATTCTCCGCGATATCATTTGTGCCTGCAAGAATGACAACCACCGCTGGGTTTAAGTTGATCACATCCGACCTGAATCTGAGCAGCATTTGGGGAGAAGTTTGACCACTTATTCCTCTGTTGATATAAGGTTTGTCCTTAAATAAGGCAGGGTCAAGCTTTTGCCAACCCTCGGTGATTGAATTCCCCATAAAGACCACCCGGCTTTCAGTGGCGGAGGGCTGGTCAATTTGCCGGTTCGCGTTTTTATAACGGTTTAAATTGGCCCAGTCCTGGGCAGTCACGCTTTGAAAAAGTAGGCTCAGAGCGAGAAGATTAATAATTGGTTTCAGGGATAGCATCATAAAATTTTCTCCAACGGATTTTTATGGAAAGGGCAATTTAGCTTTATGCCCAAAGCAGCAGGTGCCTAAATCTCACAGATTGGAAATTACGGATTTTAATTTTTGTTGGATCTCCAGTGCAAGCTCTTTTACAGTATCATTCTCACTTGCCATCAATGAAGCAATTGGATCAACGGCAGAAACCTCAACATCCCCGTTATCCAGTTGCTCAACCACGACATTACAGGGTAAAAAGACACCAATTTTAGCTTCTTCGTTGATAACCTTGTGCGCAAAACCAGGATTACAGGCACCCAGAATTGTGTAAGGCCTAAACTCAACATCCAGCTTTTGTTTAAAAGTGTTTTTAACATCAATTTGGGTAATGATACCAAACCCCTGCCTGTCTAACTCGGCAGTCGTTAACTCAACAGATTCTTCGAAGGTTTTACCTTTTATGATAGTGTTAAAATAATAGCTCATACATCTCCTTTGTTCGTATATAACCTGAAAGCTGCTGTTTACATCATTAAAACCTTTTCCATTAGCACGGCAGAAACAGGACAGAGTTCTGAAAACTCACTGGTACTCTTGATTTCTTCAGGAGCCAGATCTCGACTTATGACCTTAAACCCATTGCGTCGGAAATATTTCTCTGCTGTGGTGGTAAGTAAATACAACTTCTCGAATCCAGCCTTTGCACAATCGTCAAGTAAAAAATCGAGCAGCTTAAATCCAATTCGCTGCCCCTGGAATTCCTTCTTCACAGCAAAGGATCTCACGAGACCAATAGGAGCGTATGCTTCCAGACCGATAACGCCATGAAGCTTATCATTATCAGTATAGGTAAACAGCTTGATATTATTGTTCTTCAAATCTGCTGTTTCTAAACCACTATTATCCAATAGGTGCTTTATCTCATAAAGCTCCGTGTCATTGATTGGTTTGATTAGAATTGACATTTCAGTGTTTAGACCCAGTGTAAAGTTTCCTGTAATTTAATTTAGCAGGATTATTCAGTAAGGTATTATTTATTCCCAAAATCGTTTAGCGTAGTATTCCATCCGCTGAAACCTGATACACCCTGCTATAGCCATTTTCATATTTGTTTATTTCACGCGATAACTCTTTTATGCTTTTAAATCCCATTGGGCTCTGGTTTATATTACTTCTTCTGCTGGTGAAAAAAAGAGTGTTTGTTTTGGCAGTTACAAAGGGGCAATAATCCATGTATTTGGAATTGATTTGTTCCCCCAGATTCCGGGCTGCGCTCCAGTTTCCATCAGCATTGCGATAGCTGACATACAGATCGCCACTGCCCAGACCATCGGGGCGATTGTAGCCTGAGAACAGCAGATAAGATTCATCGGGAGCGATAAAGGCGTTAAACTCATATCCTGCTGAATTGACTGAATCACTAAGTGAAACGGGTTCAAGATACTGACCCTCTTTTAGCTCGCTATAGAAGATATCATCCTTCCCCTTTGAGTCAGGCTTATCACTAGTGAAATACAGATTGCCAGTTCTGGTGAGCGATGGAAAAAATTCGTTGTGCTCAGAATTTATAATTGTATCCATAGGGGAAGGGGCAGACCAGGCGGCTATTTTGGATGAGCGCTGTACAAACCAGAGATCATAATCTTTTGCTTTCTCTTCAGTTGACTCCAGGGGCCTGTTGGAAGCGAAATATAGTTTTAAACCATCCGGTGAGAGAAAGGGCTCAAGATCCATATATCCTCCAGAAAAGGATGCAATGCGGGGCTTACCCCAGTTCTTGCGCGTTTTTTTGAGCACTAAAATTGAGGAAATATCACCCCGGGGACTTTGCACTGATAAATAGGCTTCATCTTCATCTGCACTAATGCTGAAATCGCGCACATTGGGATATTCTATCAGCAGCTCCTGGAACAGCGGTAGAACGGAGCTTGCCGATTGTCCAAAAAGCAAGTTTATGAAGAGCATCAGCTGAATAGGTTTACTTTTATAAAACATCTTTTAATTCCTTCTCGCTCAAAGGTGGCTGCTTTCATTTTTTCAGATATAGCATATTATACTTTTCACACCAAACAGAACAGCGCTTTATTTGAATCGCTCATTGTCTCCATAAATCCAATCTCTAATCGCTAACCAGAAAAAATCAAACTATCTTATACGAAATGTCATTTTAGTTTTTTAGTAATGACATATCTTAAAGCAGAATGGAGGCAAGCATGCACAAATTAGCGCTATCCATCATATTGATACCATTCCTTCTAAACAGCTGTCTCGATATTGAAACCTTGACCATAATCAATCAAGACGGTTCACTGGAAAGACATGTTGGGCTGACGGGAGACCCTGGGGAAATACAAACAACGGGTTTCAATGTGCCACGAGAAGATATCGAGTTTTGGGAACAGACAACAGATTCAATTGAAAAAGACAAGGCAAGCTTAAAAGCAAGCCGACATTTCGCTTCCATTGACGAGATGAATCAGAGTTTTAGAGTCAATGGTGGTCCATTAAGAGTGCAAATTGAAGCAGAGCTGAAGCTTTTAAAGCGCTTGTTCTTTACCCGTTATCGATATATGGAAAAAATATGGGCAGACCTGCCGGGTCCAGAGCTCCCCATGGATGACTATCTATGTATGGAGGATATTGAAGCACTCCTTTTAAGGGATAGCCATCCAGAAGAAAGTCTTTTAGACAGTGTGGAGGCAAAGCGCTTGGAGCGTGCTTTTGAATCCTATTTAGATCACAAAATATTTGAGGATTTTCTTTTAGAATTAGATGCCGGCGTGCGTGCAGCTGGCATAAGCAGGGAACTCATGCAGCCGGTACAGGACAACTATGATTCTCTTTTTTCCCAATTACGTAAAACGAATTTCCAAAATGATAACCAGGTCTGGCAGCAAACACTGGCAATTTATATTGACACGACCACAATTCAGGGCATCCACAAAAATAATGCAGATGGCTTTCGGCAGTTTTACAAACGCTGGCAGTTTTTCGAAGAAATGATTATGAATGGCTACACTTTTAACATTGAGCTTCCAGGAAGTATCCTAGAGACCAATTCGATCAATGTCGTTGGGAATCGCTTGAGTTGGAAACCTGAAGCCGTCCTCCTTTTTTTGGGAGGTGTGGAGCTTAACGCAGAATCTTCCAAAATTAATCCAAGGGCAATTATTTTAGCAGGCGCGTTGGTATTTTTGATTTTATTAGTCACCCTGCTAAGGTTTTTTAGGAAGGCAGAAAAAGGTCCTGATTGATTCCAAACTAATATGGAGCCCCAAAATTTAAAAATCCGTTGAATCTGTAGACTTACCGGGAAACATTAAGGGCGGATTTGCTACTTTTTCCTTCACTCCTGGGGGTTATTTTCCAGGTCATGAGTCTTTTTAACAGTGCCGAGAATCCACGAACCTTACCACCCCTGGCTGAACGTATGCGCCCGGGAACATTGGATACTTTTCTGGGTCAGCAACACCTGGTTGCTGAGAACCGACTCCTGGCGAAGGCTTTAAAATCTGAACGTCTATTTTCCATTATTTTGTGGGGTCCGCCCGGTTGTGGAAAGACGACCCTGGCAAAGATTATTGCCGGTCAGAGTAACAGCCTGTATTTTGAATTTTCGGCCGTTTCTGCCGGAGTAAAAGACATCCGTGATGCACTGGCAAAGGCGAAAGCCTCTCGCGAACTGGGAAAGCCCAGCCTGCTTTTTATCGATGAGATACATCGTTTTAATAAGTCTCAACAGGATGCACTGCTTCAGGCTGTAGAAAAAGGCATTATCACTCTCATCGGTGCTACGACCGAAAACCCTAGTTTTGAGGTGATTTCGCCACTCCTTAGCCGCTGCCAGGTACTAAAGCTCGAACCCCATAACAAAGTGGATCTAAATCAGATAATTGACACGGCCCTTACAGATGATCTCTTTCTCAGCACTCAGAAAATTCGCTTCGAAGCCGACGCTCGAGATCTGCTGTTAGAGTCAATTTCCGGTGATGCAAGACGTTTACTCAACGCATTGGAGATCAGCGTATCAGTTGCAACACCAGATCGAGATAACGATCAAACCATCTCCATTTCGGAAGATCATGTGCGTGAGGCTCTGCAGAATAAGCATCAGCTATATGACAAAGCAGGAGATTACCATTTCGATACAATATCTGCCTTTATTAAGAGCATTCGAGGCAGTGATCCTGATGCCGGCTTGTACTGGTTATCTGTTATGTTGGAGGGAGGGGAAGACCCTTTATTTATTGCCAGGAGATTGATTGTTTTAGCATCGGAGGACATTGGAAATGCCGACCCCCAGGCGCTCACCATGGCAACATCTGCGTTTCAGGCAGTACATGCCATTGGATTGCCTGAAGGCGCCATTGTCTTATCCCAGGTTACTACCTATCTGGCTTCTACAACGAAAAGCAACGCCAGCTATATGGCGTTAAGAAGCGCCCAGAGTGCTGTCCGTGATGAAGGGGCTAAGCCCGTGCCCCTGCATTTACGTAATGCCCCAACCAGTCTGATGAAGGAACAGGACTATGGAAAGGGCTATCGCTACCCGCATAATTATAAGGGTCATTTCACTGAGCAGAATTATTTACCGGGTGATCTGAAACAAAATCAATTCTATCATCCCACGACTGAGGGTATTGAGAAGCGTATTTACGAACGCCTGGTTAAACTCTGGGGGCAACGCTTCGAGGAACCTTCCGACTCATAAATCATAAAAACCCTGATGCCTAAACTCCCTAAACGTCTCTCTTTCTGTTCAATCGTGCTCTGTGCGTTATTGCTTTCCGTTGTGGACTTGGCTTGGGCCGCGTCCACTGAAAAGTTGGAGTTGATCCGAGCAGACGAAATTAGATCGTTTGTCCGCAACGGCGCGACATATCGTCGGCTTGTGGGGGATGTCAAATTACGTCGTGGTGATGCTGTTCTGACATGTGAAGTCGCAGAGTTTCAGGTTGATAAGGATGAAGCCATCCTCAGTGGAGGTGTGACGATCGTGACACCTGATTCACGACTCAGCGGTAAAACCGCTCACTATTATGGTAACAGAGATTATGTTGAGTTACTAGGAGATACCAGATTTGAGGATGACCCCTTCTTTGTTACAGCTGAAAAGTTGGGCTACTATATTGACCTGAAAAAGGTATTGGCAACGGGAAAACCGGCCCTTGTTGATAGTGCTTCCACCCTGACAGCTGACACCATTTATTATTACGAAGACAATCAACTTGGGGATGCACAAGGCAATGCCTTAATGAACAATAATGCGGATAGTATAAGTGTTGGTGGTCAGCACCTCTTGTACTACTCAGGCAAGGATTCGCTACTCAGTTATGGTGATGCGGAGTTTAGAAAATGGTCCGCAAACGACACCACTTTGAAAATAGAATCTGACAGCCTTAGCCTGGAGGAGGGTTTTTTCTTCGCCTGGCATGATGTTCATTTAACCAATGGTGATGCCCAGGGTACTTGTGGTCAGGCTGTGTATATGCAGGATGATGATGTCGCTGTAATGCGTGATAATCCAGAACTTCGGGAAGACGATTATGTGCTTAGCGGTGAAGTTTTTAATCTGCACCTGCGGGATGGTAATCTGGAATCGGTTTATGTGCCGGAAAACCCCCACTTCATTCAAAATAAACTGGCAGGGGATACAACGCTTGCCGACTGGCTGGACGGAAAGGTAATGGCGGTTGAATTCCTGGATGGCAAACCCAGCACGGTGACCCTGATTGAGATGGCAACCTCGTTTTTTAACGTAATTGAAGATGGAGAATATAAGGGCTCCAACAATGTAAGTGGAGACACGCTATTCATTCTATTGTCAGATTCAACAATTTCTGATATTACCGTGATTGGTGGAGCTGAGGGTGAATTCAAGCCGGCAGAGGTGAATGCTGATATAGAGTTTCCCATTACATACAACGCAGATTTAATCGCATATAATATGGACGATGAAACCACAACGCTGAGAGATAATGCTTCCATAAAATACGGTGATATGTCAATGCAGGCAGGTGAGGTGGGGGTGTATTGGCGACAAAACCTGCTACGCGCCAAAAGTCTGGTAGATACTTTAGGGGCAACCGATTTTCCCATCTTAAAGCAAACCGGCCAGGAGGACTTTAAGGGGCGGACGATGATCTATGATCTAAAATCCCAAAGGGGGAAAGTTCTGGCCGGACGAACTCAAATGGAGGATGGAAATTATTTTGGGGAAGCGGTCACGCGTATCAACAGAGATGTCTATTTAATGGAGGATGGCTATTACACAACCTGTGAGGATGAAGACCACCCTCATTTTTATTTTTACAGTACCAAGATGAAGCTGTTTACAGATAGAATTATTATTGCCAAACCAGTGGTGTTATATGTCGCGGATATCCCGCTAATGGCTTTGCCATTCGCTGTCTTCCCTCAGAAGAAGGGCCGTACATCAGGATTTATTCTACCGTCATATGATTATCGACCCAATAACGGAGGTCGCGCCATAAAAGGATTTGGGTATTATTGGGCAATGAGTGATTACTCTGATATGAAGATGACCGGGACTTTTTGGGATCAGTATGAAGAGTTCAACTTGCGCAGTATCTTACGCTACAAAAAACGTTATTCAATCAGTGGGAATATTGATGGCTCCATGGTATCTCAACGAGATTTCCTGGATAGCCCTGCTACCTGGAAATGGAAGCTCAAGTTTAATCACAGCCAAACAATTGACCCCAGCTTTACCGTCAATGCCAACGGATCGCTTTCAGGAGATGCTAATTTTGACAGGACCTATAGCCATGTTCAGGATGAACGTCTGAACACCAAGCTGCATTCGGGTATCTCCATAAACAAAAAGATTGAATCCATAAGCAGTAGTATTTCACTCAATGGTAGCTATGATGAAAACCTGCAGGTGACACGCCGTGTAGAAGAAACACCAGAAGCAGCCGGAATAAACCTCTCAGGACCTTTGCTGGCATTACCCTCTTTTAGGTTCAACAGATCATCATCCGCCATTTTTCCAATTAAAGGAAACCAGAGTCACTGGTATAACACTTTTCGTTGGGGTTATGGAAACACCTTCAGCAATAAGCGAAAATGGAATTATAGCTCTTATGAGAGGATTGATACAACAGTGTCTCAGGATACGACTATCATGGATAGCCTCCTTCTGTGGGATAAAGATATTGTGGATACCCGGACATGGAATCACACCTTAAGTCTTTCGGGAGACACTCAGGTTTTGAAGGTTTTGAAGCTCGTGGGGTCAGTGAGTTACAAAGATGCCTGGGGCTATCGCTATTTTGAGCCGATTCTGGACGCAAATGGTTTGGCGCTGGTTGATACATTGGATGGAAGCCTTGAAACTAAAGAGATTGAGGGATTTATTCGTCGGGGCACGTTTAGTACTAGGGCCAGCTTGAATACAAAGATTTATGGAATCCTTCCAATACACCTGGGACCAATCCAGGCGGTTCGTCACACCCTCACACCCTCAATTTCACTCAACTATACACCTGATTTTTCAACCGATTTTTGGGGATATACCAAAGCTCTGATGGATACAGCCGACACAAAGCATACCTATGACCGATTTGCCGGAAGTGATCTGGGTGCCACTCCCAGTAACGAGGCGCTAAGCATGAGCTATCGCCTGAATAATGTTTTTGATTACAAAATGTTTAGAAATGACCTGGAGAGTAAGGCTCAATTTTTCACCTGGAATCTTAGTGGCTCATACAACTTCAAATTGGATTCGCTGAGAGCTTCAGATATCAATAATACTTTCAAAATCAACTTTGGGAAAAACTTCAGCTTGAGCCCCAGGGCAACTTTTGAAATTTATGAACGTGATTCAAGCGGCACACACAAGATCAATACTTTCCGTTCACCTCGGTTGACAAGAGCCAGCTTCAGTTTTGCTTTTCGGCTGCAGGGTGATGCACCGGGGGGCTTAAGATCAGATCTCTTTCAGGAAGTCAGCGAAGACACTTCTGAGACCGAGACTTCAGGCGGATTCAACTTCGAAAATTTGAGGCCAGGCTCAAACAGCAAAACCAGAGGTCCCGCATGGACAGCTAATTTCAGCTTCAGTTTTAACCATGATCAACAGAATCCTCGACAAGAGGCACGCCAAACTTTTAATCTGGGGACATCCTTTAAATTCAACTTGTCCGAAAATTGGGCTATCACCTATAATCCCAGATTTAATCTTATCGACAAAAAATTGGTGAGTGGATCAGTGGGGGTTACTCGGGACCTGCATTGTTGGAAACTAACTCTCAACTGGACACCTATGGGAAATTGGGGTGGTTTGAATCTTTTAATTCGACCCAAGGCTCAACAACTACAAGACCTTAAGGTGGAACACACTTCAAAGCGACGATATTAGACGGCTAAGAAAGAAGTGTAGATTTTTTTTTGTTCCGGATTACTTTTAGTTAAGCAGTAAAAAACTATAAGTTCGGAGTATCCGTTGTCCCAAGTTACTGAGTTGAAATCTCATCCTCTTGTTTCACACAGCTTAGCTATCCTTAGAAGTAAAGACACTGATAGTCAGGCCTTTAGAGGAGCAGCCCAACGCTTGAGCACGCTTGTGCTGGTTACTGCAACGGGTGGTAGCTCCTCGGCCGCTATTGACTTGTTAAAGAGTCATGGTGCAACGGATATTAGCCTGCTGACCTTAATCTCTGCACCTGAGGGCATAAAAGAAGTCTTTACAAAGCACCCCGATATTTCCATTTTTACTGCCTCTGTTGATGAGCATCTGAATGAGCAAGGTTTCATCGTCCCCGGGCTAGGGGATGCTGGTGATCGATATTTTGGATCCTGAGTCTTAGACTCAGCCCAAAAAAGGCGGAGGGGAGGACAGTCCGGGCGGACGCCTCCCCTCCCATCTCGCTAGTGCAGGACAGCGGAGATATCTTTTTTCAGCATCTATTCGATAAAGTCGGCTTCAGCAAACTCCTCGATACTGAATTCATTTGTCGGGTCAG
>JABMPR010000125.1 GCA_013202895.1 bacterium
ATATTCTCTTCAGTTCGCACGGTTCCCAGATTCAGGCGATTGCTGTATATGTATTCCAATTTCCCGATTTTGCATGAGTCGATGAGTTCCTTGATCTTGATGATAGCTGGATGGAACAACAAGACATGACCCACCATGAGATTGACATGATTTTCATCGGCCAATTTCTTTAGTGCGCCGGCTTCTTTGGTATTTAAGGCAATGGGTTTCTCGATGAGGACATGCTTGCCATGCTCCAAAAGATAGGAACCAACTTCAAAATGGGTCTCGGCAGGGGTGGCTACGGTAAAGCCATCATACTCATCCAGGGGAACATCTCTCACACGATGAAACAACCGGGCATTCGGGAATAAGTCCTTCAGTTCTTCACGACGATTCTCACGGCTCTCTACAATCCCGGCCAATGCTCCCAAATTATTTAAAGTCTTGATGTGGTTAGTCCCCCATCTCCCCGCTCCAACAACACAAATCCGTTTATTCATAATAATTCCTTATTAAATCAACAATCTTTATTTGTCTATTTCGACCCGCTTGGCGGGTTTCAATCCACAGGACGAGAAATCTCATTTCCTACCTTCACCACAAATTCTTCCCACATTGGGTTTACTGATTCAATCAACTGAATCTTCTTTTCCCGTCGCCACTTTTTCAGAATTTTCTCACGCTGTAACGCAGCGTTGGGACCCTCGAATGTTTCGTAGTAAACCAATCCTGTCATTCTGTACGAGGCTGCAAACCCTCTTTTTCCCTTCTGATGTTCAGTAATCCGCCTATTAAGATCGTTGGTCATTCCAATATATAGGCGTCGATTCTTGTTCGTAAGGATGTATGTAAAATAAGTTCGTCGCCCGGTCATGGTTCAGGGTTTTCTCATTCGGTCTGGGACCTCATTCGAAAAGTGGTAATGACGGTATATTATCCGTTTATTAGCTCACATATCTTCTCAATATCCGCATCCTCAAGATAAGGATGCATGGGCAGGCTAAAGATCCGTTGGCTTATCTCCTCACTGACTGGAAAATCTCCATCCTGATAATTGAGGTGGGCAAACGCTGTCTGCTGGTGCAGGGGTTTCGGATAATAGACCGCTGTGGGAATGCCGGAGTCTTTCAATTTTGTCTGCAAGGCCTGACGAGCCTCAGCATCCTCAGCCAATATGGAGTATTGCGCCCAGACACTGGTGAATCCCGTCGGAACTTTAGGAATGACTACGTGTCCCTTGAGCAGAGAATTATATTTCTCGGCAACCTTATTGCGCAGCTTCACCTCTTCAGGAAAGAGTGTGAATTTCTCCAAGACAATAGCTGCCTGGAGGGTATCCATGCGACCATTGATACCGATGCGAATGTTATCGTATTTATCGCCGCCTTTGCCATGGACGCGGATGGATACTAGTTTTTCGTAGAGTTCTTCATCATCAGTAAATATCGCTCCTCCGTCACCATAACAACCCAGCGGTTTGGCTGGAAAAAATGAGGTCGAAGCCACATCCCCAAAACTGCAGGCCATCTTGCCATTGATCTCACCCCCAAAACCCTGAGCTGAGTCCTCAAGTATTTTAAGGTCATATTTTTTTGCGATAAGGTCGATGGCAGCATAGTCAGCTGGTAAGCCGAATAGATCCACTGGAATGATAACTTTGGGAGAGAGCTTGCCTTCCTCAACCACCTTGCCGATAGCTGCATCTAGCAATTCAGGTGAGATATTGTAGGACAGGGGGTCGATATCAACAAAGACTGAGGTTGCACCCAGCAATTGGATCACTTCTGCCGTGGCGATAAATGTGAATGGAGTGGTAAAAACAGCATCACCAGGGCCAATACCCCAGGCTAAGAGTGGCATGAGCAGGGCGTCCGTCCCAGAGGAGCAGCTGACACAATATTTCACACCGACATACTCGGCTAATTGCGCTTCCATTTCCTTGATTTCAGGTCCCATAATGTATTTGCCATGAGCTAAAACAGCCTGGATTCTACTATCCAAAGCATCTTTAATTAAGCTCTGTTGTTTTGCCAAATCAATAAACTGCATTCTTGTATTCCCTATACCATATTTAACTTGAAATCTTTCGTCTTAGCAATTCCAAGGTGTTCTTTGGTGAATAAGCACAACCATAGTTCAAAGACTGAATTTAAACAACCTTTCTATTCTACAGAACTTCCCCCGAAACCTGAGTTAAGAAGTCATTAAAGCATTGGTGGGTAGTCGTTTGCGGGTTATCGCAAGTGGCGGAGCCTGTTTTTGTTAAAAAACGGGGGTACTTC
>JABMPR010000126.1 GCA_013202895.1 bacterium
GCTTGATTGAATTCTTAGCGATAATTTGGTAAACCAAGAAAGGGAAGGGTAACCTCGGGACTAAAATAACTGTATTGTCGATACTAAATGATCGGAGATATATTTGAGACAATTGATTAGCAATCAACTGGTGCTATTTGTCTAAGTGTTGTGCAGTAAGAGTTCTAAGCTGGTGGAATGGGATGGGTATCCCTATTTGTATCCCAAAACAGTCAAAAACAGGCCGGTTTTAAGCGGAATTTTAAATTAAGCCATCGCTGGACTGGATGCTGATAATACAGGAGCTGAAGGTTTTTTGGTGATTATTTCCTTGAGGTAGGCAGGTGGAAATTTTAGATATATTTCAGTTGTTTTAAATTCGGCATGGCCCATTATCCGGCACAGAATGTAAGGATTAATTCCCTCAACAATTTGAGTCGCAGCAAAATAATGCCTGAGAGAGTGGAGCGTTTTTTCACTGGAAACACCTGCTAACTTCCGGTACTCGGTAAATTGTCGTGTGAGGTAATCTTTAGAATAAGGTTGCGTGGTGGCTATATCAAATTCATTTATGTATTCCTCTGGTAGTGGAACAAACCGCTCAACTCTTCCCTTCGCTGCGGCCGCTACCCTTATGAAACAGCCTTCACGAGTAGAAATGCTTATTTCACTTCTTCGTAACCCCGTAATCTCCATGATGTGATAGGTAGCGAGCAATTTGGAATTATCTACTTTATCATAAATACTATGAAGCTCACTCCAGGATAGAAGTTTCGGCAGACCTTTATCCACCTTCATTAACTTAACTTTGATTGGACGGGGGATATACTGCCTCTCATATAACCAATTCAAATATGTTCGTGCATCCCTTAAATGCCCATTTATTGAGTTAGGCATGCACTCTGTTTGCCCTTCTCGAGGTCTGGTTCTTATTCTAAGGTTATCTGAAAATTGACGCATAACTGAATCATTGAAGGCATTTACTCGTGCGGCGTATGGAACAAGAGCGGATAGCTTTTTAATTGTGCAAGAGTATCTATCAGTTGTATCAGAACGTAGGCCCCGTCGCTGACAATCTTCCAACCACTCATCAGAGGTTTCACGAAGGGTTAACGACATGGAGGAGTATTCCCCATCATAGAAATTACGGTTAGCTGCTAATTCTTTTGCGAAACGCTCTAGAAATCTCTCGGCCTCCCTACGATCTCCAGTGCCAGTGGACTTTAGCTTCTCTTTTCGACCTTGCCCACGATTGTATCTAATATACCAAATGCCCTTTAACTTCCGTAATTGTGGCTTAGACATGTTGCTCCTCCCGCCTTACTAACATACTGATATTATACCGGTTATCGGGATAATAGCATCCCGATTTGATTATTCCAAGCGGTATACCATTGCAACTATTGCTAAAAGCATAATTATTATGCTTGTGCATCCCTGATGATTCATTCATGGTCACTGGTGAGTAGGTTTTTACCATAAATCTGCCGCTGACGCCACTCTAATTACTTTCCTTGCCCGATATATGCCTAAACATTCGGCGAGCGTTATCTGGGCGTAGATCGGTGATTTGGAATGTTCGCAAATACGTGTTCACCCCCCAGGCAACGAGCTTCATTGTTTTTCGTCTGGACAATTTCCGCGCAACCAGTGGCTCGTCAGTTTGGATGTTAAACGTACCCGGATATGTTCTCCACATATCAACCATTATTTTCCACCTTTACCCCCTCTCCCAGGCTGCTTTCAATCATCATATCTATCCAGTACCCCGCCAGATTGTCGTGGACCTCTTTTCCATTTTTAGCAGTTCTAGATATCCAGGGATCCTCAACCGACAGGTTATTGTCAATGCCCTCGATTCCGATTTTCCAGATGTTCTTCCCACATCGTTCGATATTGAAACGGGGTTGTTTATTAAATTTTAACACCTGTTCATAAGAACACCTAATGTAGAAGGGATTCTTTAGTGGCTGGATCCACGAGGTATTCAGGATCTCCAATCCAAGTGCCTCCAGAAGAAGGAGATATAAAGAGGAAGCCGTGTTTGATTGCTCTTCAACTATCTCCAAATGCATCCTGGCGGCTTGTAATTCCCGTGTTTCAGTTATTTGTGTCTTGCTTGTTTTCATGTTAATACTCCTTTTTGTTTTGTTAAGCATTTAGGTTGGTTTCAAATAAATCACCCTGGATCGGCAGCTCGTGATATTGCATTTGATATTTCTTAATCCTCTCGTGGGCTTCTTTTGCAAATTTTTCATTTATTTCATAGCCGATGGCGGAACGGCCTTCATTAAGGGCAGCGACGAGCGTAGAACCAGAGCCAGCAAATGGATCAAGGATCAGGTCGCCTGGATTGGAATAACATCGTATAAGCGGCTGCAGAACAGCAAGCGGCTTCATTGAGGGGTGGGTAATGTTTGCCCTCTCTTCTTTGGTCATGTTTGGGCGCGATGGCCCCTGCAGAAGGGTCGGTAACTGTGGAATTACGGTTTTTACCCAGCGATTTCCTGTCTTATTCTCGTTCACTGGACTTTTCTTCTGTCGTCTCAGCGAGAAATCGGCAGATGAATTTCGCTTGATGTATGGTTTCTTCGGGGGCAGGACAGTCAACGGATTAAAGGTCATCTCTGATACCCGTACCCCCTTCTTTCGGAATAACAAAATATGTGAAATATCATGTAATGGCTGGGTACTCCCGGAGGGGGTGCCTCCCGGTTTTTGCCAAATGTGGATGCCGTGAAATTCGAGCTTATGGCAAAATGTATTTGTTAGTTCCACAGCCAAAAGAAAGTCACAAAAAAGGATTACCCACCCGTTAGGCTTTAGGAGACTTGAAAATATTCCCTCCATCCGATCCCAATCAATTTTTACATCCCATTCCTGACCTGCTTCTTCAAATCGATTGAAGGGGGGATCTGCGAGTATGACAGGAAAAGAGCCTGGTTCAAGGTTGCGATACTCTTTAATGAAATCGCCCTGTTTCAGTGTGCTATTATCCGTATTCATCTTGGTCTCCAATGTGGTAGCCGTATTCAAAGAAGCCGGCCTAATGCCTCTGCGCTTATTGAATCAATGCTTTTCTCGCTGGATTCCGCCGGGGCTACTGCTTCCGCCGCAATGGGCATACTCTTAACTCTTCTGATATTAGCCATCACCCGGGACAGTGTTTCTTCGGACTTAGCCAGGATCTCAGCTCTAACCCTTTCGTGCATAGCCTCTTCAGTCTCGATCTGGAATCGGTCGGTGAACATAACAAGGTGGCGACCAAGTAATTCTAGGGTTTTTTCCTTCGATATAAGTTTAACCTCGGTTATGTAATAGGTCGTTATGTCCTCTCCACCGGTCTTCTCAACCCGCTTGGTGGTCTTGATACTGCCAATTGCCCGGCGTACATGGTCGGGGAGCTCATGGATCTCTTTGAGCCGGTTATTTTCCCCGAATAAGTCGTAAGGGTCGAAGAATGCAGACGCCTTCAGCTCTTGGATGATACGATTAATTGTCGGAGCAACGCCACCCTCGATATGTTCCTCAGCTGCGCGGGACTCTAAATACTCTCTTGCAATAACCTTAGATAACAATCTCGAGCTAGCTGCTTGAGCTACCCTGTCGTCTTTTGCACCCGGGTAGGCCCTGCGGTATGCTTTGGTCTGATTCAGCTCCGGATCACTTCGGTAAAAGTCAAGGAACCTTACCTGCTGGTTGTTTAGCCCGAATTTCTTATCTTCTTTGCTTCTGTGTGACATGCTCTCGTTATACCAGAATAATCGGGTTATTCTGTACCTCCGTTTAGTATTTGACTGTATTGTTCTAAAAACCTCAATTTGATCACTCCCGTTTTACCGGCTCTATTCTTAGCAACCGACACCCCAAGTATCCCCTTGGACCTATCATTAAAGTCATGCAACAGTATCACTATATTTGCGTCCTGCTCAATTGCCCCACTGTCCCGTAAATCAAATATTTTGGGGGCACGTGCTGCGGCTTTTCGATTTAGCTGGGAGAGTAAAACCACTGTTACATTTTCACGTTGAGCAAACTGTTTGAATGCCCTGGTAATCTTACTTAGCTCGTTGTTACGGTTTTCAGATGTTTTACCCACATCCATTAATTGGAGGTAATCAATAACAACAACTTTAACCTTTTGTTGGTGAACAAGCTGTCTAGCTCTGTGAAGGATGCTGCTTAGATCATTTTTTAGGTTGTCTATGATATGCAGAGGGTGTTTCTCAATGAGTACCTTTGTGGATATGGCCTTTTTAAATACTGCTTCTGGGATATTCGCCAGCTTCAGCTCTGATCCATCGATCTTTCCTTCATGCGACACCAGTTTATCGACCAGCTCAATTGACATCATTTCAAGGCTGATAAATGCTACTGGTATCTTTCTTTTTACAACATTCAATGCAAGGTTCATGGCAAATGTCGTCTTACCTACTGCCGGTCGGGCACCAATGATAATTAGGTTACCCCTTACCAAGCCTCCCGTCATCCAATCAATGTCTGGATAGCCCGTTGGGATTCCTGGCGCCGTCTTTCCGTCGTAGCGATCCGTGAGATCGTCAGCCCAAATGTCAGTTTGAGCTTTAAGCGTTGAATCTGTGGTTGGTGATATGTCAGTAATTGCCATGAGATTTTCACTAAGCTCTGTTGCTAATTCTTCTGGGATAGAGGAGTTATGAATACTCGATAGCTGTTTTTGTAATCCGGCTTTCAACTCCCGCAGGCGCCTCAGTCTATCCAGCTCTTTAAAATCGCCGCCAACAAAATTAGTGGTGCCCATGTAATCGAAAGAATATCTGGTTAATTCACTTACCTTTATTGAGCCACCCACAGCCTGGCTAATATTTATAGGCTCAATCTCCTCTCCCTCCTCGGAAAGGCTGGCACATGCCCGGAGGATCTCTTTGTGGCTAATCTTCGTGAAGTGATCTACCGTCAGGTCACTAATCTTATCGATTGCGGTTTTGTAATCATAGAGAAGTGCGGCTATCATCCGCTCTTCTGTTTCGATATGCTGCAAAGTTTTCACAGTGGATTCCATTCGGCCTCATCAGCCATTACTTGAGGTTCTGGTGCTTCATCTTCCCATCGGGCTTGATTCAACCAGGTAGCCGGCAGTGGTATGAATTGTCCCTTGTCCTTCGTCCAGTCGCGTGATTGTTTTTGGGCTTCAAGCGCAGTCAGCATAATCTTTAGGAGTTCTTCGTCAGGATTGATTTTACCGAATGCTTTTATGGCTGGCTTCTTTGATTTTTTCTTTGGGTAACTGGTCCAAAATCGATCAAAGAACATATCTATTTCTAAAGATTCTTCTGTATTACGCACAACTGGCTTTTCATCA
>JABMPR010000127.1 GCA_013202895.1 bacterium
ATATATTTTATATCATATCTATATGGTTATCACTGGTCTTGGAAGTGAAAGAGAATTAAGCCGGACTAGTCCTTGCAGAAGATATTACTGGATACCTCGTCTAATCGTTTGTCTGAGAGCTATAGCTAATCCGAATTCAGTGAAGCTACATAAAATATACAAAATATGCAGCCAGAAGAGCCCCATCCAGTATACCTGAGCCAGGATCCATATCATCAAAAAAGATCCCAGGGCCATGGCGATCTCTGGAAAGTATTTATAGCTCTTGAATGTTGCTAATCCACCAAGGATGCTTCCGATACCATTTACAAAGAGCAAGAGCAGTGCCGGTACAAAAAAATTATTAAATGGCGTATTGGTCAGCATTTCCAGTGACAGACTCATGTTCTTTCCGCTAGAATCCATCAACATCATCACACCTGACGGGACTGCACCTATCCCGATAAAACATTGTAATCCAGCCAGACTCACAGCCAACTTATTCATACGAATTGAATCACTTTCCCCATGTATAATTCTAGCAGATATTATTTAAATTTTCGAAATGGTGATACATTTTAGAATCGACCCGCAAATCTTGCATACCACCCCTCAAAATTACTAAGGACCAACGTTTTACCTTAATAGTGTAACCTTAAAGCTTATCGTTTCGGTCATATCTTGAATTACCAGAAAATAAATACCGCTGGGACTTGCAGCGGCGTGTGAATCTCTTCCATCCCAGTTAATGCTAACCAGGCCATTTTCTCCTGCAATTGCAGGCAATTTATTGACAAGCCGTCCCTGAATATCATAAATATCAATACTAATTTGACCTTCATTCTCAACATTTAAATTTAGTATTTGAGAAGGATTAAAAGGGTTTGGATATGCAATCCCAACTTGCTGATCCTCTGGAATCACAATCCCGGTTTCAATAGTCTCAGAATCAATCCAAGTCATGCGTACACTGATCCATGTTCGGAGGTAGGCCATTTCATTGGGATAGTTCCCCCCTACATAGGCATTGGGCCAGATATATTGACCCAGTATTGGCCATCGATCAAAATTTGTGTATGCAGCGGTTCCTAATACGCTGACCATCGAATCCACAACACTAAACACGTGTTCATCTGATAACACATCTTGCCTCAACTCCTGCCAACGAACATTAAAGGCATATCGAAAGACAGGGTCTTCCCACATTAAATACCACCAGAAGGGAATAACCCATGAATCCCCACCAAAATCTGTATCCATATACCAACCGGTGGTCAATCCCCCACCATAGTAATCAGCATTCCCAAAGCCAAGATTAAAGTCCCAGATAGGTCCAGTATGCAAACTGGGATCATTGCTATCCTTATCCTTATACAAAAACGAGCTCAAGCGATATCCATCGACATTTTTGGCAAATTCCTGGATGATGGCATAATCGACAAACGACTCCCAGTCTATCTTGTTATAATACCCATCCTCTGGATCGAGATAGCTACCATCGATAAACATCTGTTCGAAATCAGTAATAAAATTCTGAATATACTCTCTTTGCTCCGGAACAATTTCATCAGGCTTTGGATAATGATATTGATAATTTACGCCACCATACTCGCCCATCTCAGGATCGGAAAACCAGCTATCATTGCCCTCTCCTGCCCATTTGTCAATTTTGATGATATATCCACCCGTGAGATCATCACCTTCAATTTCATCGGGATTCAGAGTCGCGATATCCACTCTATTATTGTCCCGTTTTATTTTCTCCAACAAAACATAAACACCCTGATATTCGCCATTAAGGACCACTTCACAAAATTTGTTTCTACTGGCATAATGTCCTGTCTGACTGGCCAGAGTATAGGCCAAGGCGTTGCGAATAAGACTTTTGTCAGAAAAGGGAGCATAAAGTATCCAGTCATTTTCACTTGGAAAACCTAAGAGCTCAACATTGTTATTTTCACCCACACTATCCCGGGTCTCAACGGCGTACTGTTTTTTGGGGAACATCTGAGAGGATGCACCTCGAATCTCAATCCCGATAAACCCGTCATAATCATTAAATGGATCGGACAGATGGTTGGTTATTCCAGGACCATTATCAATAATACCCATGTGGGCGGTGATTTTTGGCTCATCTGGGATCGATTGTCCAGAAGTATTGATACAAATGATGGGTAGGTTCGATGAGGTGAATAAAAAAGGAACGTAAAACCACTCTGGAACAGGTCCGAAGGGATTTGAGCCATCTGCAATTCCGAATGATAGCCAGAAGAGTCCAGTCAAATCTGTGGAGGTGGAGCTGTAATTTTGCAATTGAATCGCCAGGATGTTTTCGCCTTCAACCAAGGCGCCGGCGAGTACCTCACTGTCAAGAATCTGCATTTCCGGCAGCTGTCCCTGGTACACAATTGCCTCATGACTCATACTCGTTCCTGCGTCAAATGGTACAAAACTGCCAGAAACCCCCATGTTAAACGTCCGGTATATTTCGACACCATTGAGGTAGGCAATAAATCCATCATCATAATCGAAATGCAGTAATCCTATTTCCAACAGGTCCAGATTTTCTACATCAATTGATTTCCTGAGATATAGCGCCACTGTTTGATCAATTATAGTGGCATCATCTCCATCTCCATAGCCAATGCCCCCGGTTCCGTTCAACCATGAGGAATCATCAAAACCGGGAATTTTCCAAGCTAAAGGGGGTTCATTATCGCCTATTAGATATTTCCAACTATCATTTGCATAAATTGCTGTTTCCCAATGATCCAGAGCCCAACTCATTTGAATAGTGCCAATTACAATTAGAGAAAGTTTTATGATGAGATTTCTCATATCATACTACACTCGAGTTGTTTTGATTGATCTCCGAAATTTGAACTTTGGCTGGTAGCGTATCTGATCTTTCCCCCACTTTCTTGCTTCTAAGTTCCATATTTATCCCCTCAAATCAATTAACTTCGCTACCAAGTCTGATTTATGCGTGTTAAAGATATATGGGCCAGAACAGCGGCAAAACAAAAACTGCGATCAATCCAAATAAAAGAACCAGGGGTATACCAACCTTTGTATAGTCGGTGAAGCGGTAACCTCCGATACCCATGACCAGCATATTAACCGGGTGACCCACTGGACTTAAAAAACTACTGGAACTTCCAATCACTACCACCATTGCCAGTGCATAGGGTGATAACCCTAGATCTGAAGCTGTAATAATCGCTATTGGCGCCATGAGCACTGCGACGGCAGCTGTAGGCATCACCTGAGCAAATAGACATGTTATAATATACAAGCCGGCTAGAATGCCCTGTGGTCCAAGGAAGGCCAAAGATTCAAGAATACTGTGAGCCAGCAGCGTGGTAACTCCAGTTTCCTGCATGGCAACTCCCAGACTCAGCATCCCTGCGATCAACATAATTGCTCTCCATTCGATGGCCTCATATGCTTCATCCATGGTGATGCACCTTGTTAGAACCATCATTACTGCTCCGGCTAATGCTGCGATATAGATTGGTAGCAACCCGATGGCGACGGTAAATAAAACGCCCAGCTCAACTCCAGCTGCGATAAAGACCTTTTCCTTTTTATAAATCGGTTGATCCAAACCACTTATCACCAGAAAGTCATCTTCGTGTTGGAGGAGTGCCAGATCCTCACGGGTACCGTAAACCATGAGAGCATCACCGGCTTCAATACGGAAATCACGCAGATTTGTACGATAAGCTCGATCTTTGCGCCAGATTGCCAGTACGGAAAGCCCAAATTTTTCACGAAAATAGAGCTCCCCTACTGTTTTTCCTGAGACGGAAGTACGTGGAGAAAGAGTGATTTCAGCAACGCCAACTTCGTCTGACTCTAAATGTTCAAGATCGGTTTCAACCTGTTCTTCCAACTCTAGATGCTGAAGATAGTTCAGGATTTCCAGGATTTCCGGTTCACCAATAACAATCAAAATATCATCGATTTCAAGTTTGTCATGGGGTGATGGCAGGAAGTGAATATCATTTTTACGGTTGATGCCCAGGACGTTGATGCCCAGCGAGCTTTTCAAATGGCTCTCTGCAATAGACCTTCCAACAAGGGCGGAGTCTTCTGGTATGTGAATTCCAATAAGATGCCGATGCAGTTTATACTTCAACGCAATACTTCGGGGCTCGATATAACTAAAGGCGGTGACGTTTTTGTTGGATTTAAGCTCATCAAGCTTTTCAGTTTCGCCTATGGCAATCAGTAAGTCATCGCTATTAAAACGATAATTTCTGAGTCTCGAGACTCGGACTTTATTTTTTTGGATAACTGCCAGGATATTAATCCCATAAGAATTTCGGGTACCAGCTTCCTTGAAAGTCTTACCCAGCAGCTGAGAACCTGGTGCAATCTTTAGCTCTGCAAATTTGAGAGCCTCCTGAAGTTGGTGCTCTCCAATGAGCCATCCTCGTTTTACAGCCAGGGTTTTCCAATCCTGCAGTCTATCGAGCTGTTCCCGCCT
This sequence comes from bacterium, assembly GCA_013202895.1. GTDB lineage: Bacteria > Fidelibacterota > UBA8477 > UBA8477 > JABMPR01 > JABMPR01. Next base: position 4,472 of record JABMPR010000127.1, read on the forward strand.
GCCGCCCACCAGCAGTTTGTCGTGAGCTCGTAATTCCGTATCTGGACCCACTGCCAGAAGGGTCTTCTGCCCTCTTATGATAGCTAATACATTAAATCCAAGGGCTGAGCCCAGACGACTTTCAGCCAGATTTTTGTTAACCAGGGGGGATCCTTCCGGTAGGGTGATTGTCAGAAGTCTTTCCTGAAGTTCATATTGACCATTCAAAGTATCTGTGATAGATGTAGACCGACCCAGATCACGATCAGGCAGTATGTGGCGTCCCCACAAGACCATGTACACAATACCAACAATCATGGCGACAATGCCAACGGGTGTGAAATCAAATAGCTTAAATGGATCTAATCCGCTTGATTCGAGAGCGCTACTGATCAAAATGTTTGGTGCCGTGGCAATAAGAGTGGTTAACCCACCAAATAATGAAGCAAAAGCCAGGGGGATCAGCAGTTTGGAAGGTGAGCGACCCGTGCGATGGGCAATTTCCATCACGACGGGTAACATGAGGGCAGCCACCCCGATATTATTCATCACACCTGATAGCAATCCAATTGTGACCATCATTATGATAAGCAGCTTTATTTCACTATCGCCAGAGAGTTTGAGGATCTGACCTCCAAGGATTTGAGCCACCCCGGTACGTACAAGACCAGCGCTGAGCACTAAAACAGAGGCTATAGTTATGATAGCTGTACTGCTAAACCCGGCAATAGCCTGATGATGAGTAATTATCCCAAAAATGGATAAGATAAGTAAGACCGATAAGGCGACTAAATCAACTCGCAGCCATTCTGTAATAAATAATAGCACCGCAAATCCCAGAACCGAAAGCACAAAGAGCATAGAAAGAGTCATTATATCCCTGTCAATATTATATTTATATGCATCTTATCATTCTTGAATAATTGGTTTGAAAAAAGGTAAGGTAAAAGTCAGTTAGGGCAAGGATTGAAACCTGCAATTGTTGGCTAAGGATTACTCATCACTCAAACTGATATTGGGAAATGTTTTAATTCACAAAGATATAAATCATTCCCAAAGAAAGTCGTAATACGCCGGGTATTTTATTCGTATTTAATAGAATCCACTGGATTGGCCAAGGAAGCTCTTGCTGCTTGATAACTCACAGTGATCAAGGCTATAACCATAGCCAAAAAGCCAGCAATAATAAAGGTGCCTGCTCCAAGCTCAATCCGATATGCATAACTATGTAAATATTGAGTCAGCCCCCAGTATGCCAATGGAAAGGCAACCGCGCAGGAGATCATCACCCACTTCATAAACTGACTGGTTAGCAGGTAAATAAGGTGAGCTGTACTTGCTCCCAAAACTTTGCGAATACCGATTTCCTTTTTCCTCTGTTCAGTGGTAAAGGAAGCTAGACCAAATAGACCCAGACAGGCGATGATAACCGCTAAAAATGCAAAATATTTGACCAATTTGCCCATTGCCACATCAGCCCGGTACATCATTTCTAGATCCTGATCCAGAAAACGATGTTCAAAAGGAGCGCCTTGAAAAACGCGATTCCAGACTTCCGTGACGGTGGCTAATGCGGGTGCAGAATCACCTGGGATCAACCTGATAAGTACATTATTGTACCATTGAGGAGCAATGAAGATCGCTAGGGGCTCAATTTGCTGATGGATTGATTTGAAATGAAAATCTTTCATCACACCCACAATGGGTCCCTCAATACCACCAAATTCTAATAACTGACCAACAATTTCATCCTTGTCTATAATTTTAGCAAGCTCCTCATTAATCATAAACGCACCACCCCCGTCGTCTGAAGGCTTGTCAGATAGAAAATCTCTGGAAAACGTTCGCCCTTCTGCCATGGGAATTTTCATAGTTTCAGCATAATCAAAATCAACTGAGCTCATGGAAACAATCAGAGTATGATCTGGATCCTTTCCCTCCCATTCGATCCCGCCTGAATTGCTTCCTATATTGGTCGGACGGTGAGACGAAGCGGTAACTCCAAGTACCTCTGGGATTTGCAGCAACTCCTGTCTAAAAGCTTCATAGCTATTTTTCTTGTCACCGTTAATGCCGACTGATATAACATTTTCCTCATCAAAGCCAAGCGCTCTGGTACGAGAATAACTTAATTGCTGGTGGAGCACTGCGGTGGCGATGGTCAAGCCAATTGACAGACTAAACTGAAATATGACTAAAATTTTCCGCAGACTCTGGCTCTTCCCATGAGACATATTCCCCTTGAGTACTTTTACAGGTCTATATCCGGAAAGAAATAATGCTGGGTAACTTCCAGCAATCAAACCTGTGAATAGGGTAATTATGAGTAAACCAAATAAGAAATCAGGCTTAAGTAGGATGGATTCTGTAAGGATTTTTCCTGAAATTGTATTAAAAGTTGGAAGCAGCAAGTAGACAAACCCCAGAGATATCAATACGGCGATAAATGTCAGTAGGAGCGATTCACCAAGAAACTGAGCTATGAGGTTTGAGCGATAGGCACCGACAACTTTTCGTATCCCTATTTCGCGAGCCCGACTCGCTGAACGAGCAGTAGATAGATTCATGAAATTGATACAGGCTATCAGTAGAACAAATCCGGCGATAATGGAAAAAATATAAATATTTGTGACTGCCTGACCGCTATTACTAAATCCAAAATATGCATATAAATGGATTCTTTCCAGAGAGCCCACCATAAATTTAGTTTCAGAAACTTCATCACGATGATTGTTAACAACTTCTGTCAATTTGCGGTTAACTTCCAATAAATCTGAATTTTCATGTAGCAATAAAAAACTTTGGATAGAGTTGTTGCCCCACTCCTCTTGATAGTTTCCCAAATCTTTGGCAAAGTCCATGGAGACTAGAATTTCGGGCTGATAGCTGCTATTCTGGGGTACTGTCTCCAGGACACCTGTCACAGTTAAATTGTATTGTTCATCAACAGACAGAACCTGACCGATTGGATTCGTCTCGCCAAAATACTTTGTAGCAATTGCCTCATTGATGACAACCGAGAATGGATCCAGCATCAGGGAATTTTTATTACCTTTCAACAGTTTAAAATCAAACATGCTAAAGAAGTCAGGGTCAACAGCCATCACGCCATATTCTGTGAAAGAGTGATCACCATATCTAAATGAACGGCCACCGCAATACCCATACCTTGTTGCTTCAACTACTTCAGGAATTTCCTCTTTCCAGGATGGTACACAGGGCCATGGAGTGACATTTACATGATAGGATTCACCGCCGTAGTATTGGTCTTGTTCAACCCGATACAGAACATCCGAATTTTTATGAAATTGATCAAAGCTCAATTCATCCTGAACCCATAGCATTATGAGCAGGCAACAAGTGAGTCCAATGGCTAACCCGAAAATGTTAATAAAAGAATAGCCCTTAAAGCGCCAGAGATTACGAAGGGTAATTTTCAAATAATTTTTGATCATTTTTTCAATCTTTCATATCTGGATATTAGATAAAATCATATCAGAAACCACTGCCTGAGATTATGAAAAGAGATAAATATCTGATTTTCAATTCAATCTGCCAGCCAAATCTCTGAATTTCTTACAGGCTTATTCATCAATGCTTATGCCAATGTGAGGGTGATTACGGATGTCATGTATTAACATGTGCTTAGGTATATGATGTTATGAGTTATCTTGTTCGAGATTCCATCATTTTGATATTGTCCATATGATATTGATATAATTCAATGAAAGAATAGAATCCATTTGAAGTCATTTATTTCAATTTATAAAAGGAATATAATTAATACTCGCAAGTATGTTGACTATCACTACAATTCTGGTATAGATTGTAGGATGATTTGTACTCATTTAGCATAATGTATTTTTTCAAAAGCATCTGTTTTACTGTAAGTATATCGGCAGTAGGCAGAAGACAAATGAGGGGGATGACAAACATCCAATGCTTAGGACTAATAAAATCTTTCATGACGTCTCACATGAGCAAAACCGCTTATTTAAAAATATTTTATTCAGCTCATTTTTCTGTGGTTTAATTCTAGTCTGCTCACCCCTTGATCTATTTGGCGGTGTTACGGGAAAGATCACTGGTACGGTCTCAAATTCTGAGAATCATGCACCCATAGTTGGAGCTACCATCCAGTTGGATGGCACAAACCAAGGTAGAATATCCGACAAAAATGGTCGCTTTGTAATCCTCAACGTCAGACCGGGGACATATGATCTGAAAATTTCATTTATTGGATTTAAGACCATGGAGATTGAGAATATTCCGGTCAGCGTGGATCTGTCGTCCAGGGTGAATATACAGATGGAGCCTGCTGTCCTGGAGGGTGAGGAGGTTATTGTTGTTGCTCCTAATCCAACAATAGAAAAAGATTTGACAGCCTCCAGAGCAGTTGTCTCAAGAGCCCAATTAGATGCGCTCCCCTTAGGAACGATCAGAGATGCTTTGTCATTGCAAGCCGGTGTTGCCGGCTCTGGTTCCAACTTGAATATCAGGGGTGGCAGGGCTAGTGAAGTGGCCTATCTCATTGATGGTGTCTATGTACAGGATCCATTTCTGGGTTCGTTTGCAACAGATTTGAGTACAGATGCGATAGAAGAATTATCACTGCTAAGTGGGACATTTAACGCTGAATATGGGAATGCCCTGAGTGGGGTTGTCAATATCATAACCAGAGAAGGTGGACGTAACTGGCAGGCACGTCTTGAGACTCGAATTGGGTCCTTTGAGCACAAAGATAGTCTTAAAACAGAAGGCGAAAAGATCAACTGGCTCATCAGCGGTCCATTGCTGGGTGACGATCTGCGTTTGTTTGTTGCCAGAGAGCGTTCCAGACTTGATAGTTACCTCCCCTGGGGTTTCCAAAATGAAGACTCCTATATTGCAAAACTGACCTATACGGGACTCAAAAATATAAAAGTGAATGGCATGTACAGAAGATCATCCAGCAGTTGGCAGACCTACAGTCATCTGTGGTCATACGTTCCAGAGTTATGGTACCAATATGAATCCTCACGTGAACACTACACCCTGAATCTTAGCCATACCATTGCTCAAAACCTCTATTATGATCTGCGCATTTCTAATTACGTGCAATCCTATCGTAAAGGGGTGTGGATAGATGCCAATTCAACATGGAAGGACAGTGTGGACTATGAGCCATATTATAATTATCAGTACAATCCCAATGCCGGAAATGGTATAGAATTTATTGCTTCCGGGAATCCGCCTGCCTATACAATAAGTCGTTCAGCAACCCTTGATATAAGAGGGGATTTCGTATGGCAGATAAATAGTTGGAACGAAATTAAAACTGGAATTCAATTCAAATCACATGATTTGGAGCTGCTAGATATATTCGACCCCCAACGTGACCACCCATATATTGATGATTATAGGCAAAACCCCCTGGAGGCAGCTGCCTATGTCCAGGATAAAATTGAATTTCCCTATATCGTAGTCAACCTGGGTCTAAGATTTGACCAGATGGATGGGAATGCCGTTTTTCGAAGCAACCCTCTTGATGATAATACGCAAACAACGGCCAAGCCGCAGAGACAAATCAGCCCCAGACTGGGTATAGCCCATCCTATCTCAGATCAAACTAAAATTCATTTTGCCTATGGTCATTTTTTCCAGAATCCTGTTTATGCTTACTTATACACCAACACACTTTATGATGTTTCTGTACTCGAGCCAATATTCGGCCAACCCAATCTAGATGCTGAGCGAACAGTGGCATATGAAGTCGGATTAACACATCAATTTACCGATAATTTCGAAGGCCGTTTCACTGCCTATTACAAAGATATCACAGGGCTCCTTGGCACACACTACTTTCCACCCTACGCAGAAGATGACCCTACAAGATTTGTTGGATATACCCTCATCGTCAATGAGGATTATGCTAATTCGAAAGGCTTTGAAATCAATTTAAATTATGATTTGGGCAACATATTTTCCAGCGGTTTAGCTTACACATATTCCATCTCCAAAGGGAGTTCCTCAGCGATTGCAGAACAGTATCCAGGGACAACGGAGTCTACAAGACTTTATTTTTTAAAATTTGATCGTACCCATGGTTTAAACGTGTATGGGAACCTGAAATTTGGGGAAGGCACTGGTTGGAAGGTGTTCAACAAGTTTCCTTTATCCAGTACAGAATTGGGAATGGTTATGCATGCCAGTTCTGGTTATCCCTATACCCCCACTGGCCGGAATGTGGGCTTTGTTGATATCAATTCACTCCGCAAACCTGCTACCTACTCTCTGGATATCCTGGCAGGGAGGCGCTTTTCACTTCCAGGTCATTTGTATGGTAAAATATTTCTGGAGATTCTAAATTTAACAAATGCAAAAAATGTCAGACGGGTGTTCACTTCAACCGGGGATGCCGATTATACAATTTCTGGCGATCATAGTGAGGAATACATGCATAATCCCTCACACTATGATCCACCCCGCACATTTCGCTTTGGTTTAACATTGGGATGGAAATAGAATGCTGAAAAATATCAATCCTCACGAATTACTGAGTAGAGTGTATCACTTCATTATCATCAGCATTCTTTGTCCAGGGTTTTTCCATGTATCATTCGCTAGTGCTCAAATAAAGGCAGAAAGCAAACAAAGCCAAATCCGGAATGTTGAAAAAATATCAGATATGATGGACAGAGCTCGCGCTACGCATGATGCAAGTAATATTGGTCTATTTTTTGAAAACACGGGTAGGCTACACCCCTACTCAAGGACGTTTGGACCATCAGGTGAATTCCCCATAAACAGTGGTCGGAATTATATCTCATCTTTTGGACCCTTTGTAGGGGTTGCCCCAGATGCAGCCAGTGGACGACCAGCCAACACTATCCAGGGACTGTGGATTCATAATGAAGAATGGGAAGCAGTGGGCGGTTATCACAATCCCGCGTCCACGGATATTGCAATGAGTGATGCACCTTCAACCTGGCCGGATCTGGGCTGGTATGTTCAGGATGAGGAGGATGAGCCTATTATCTATTCAAGTCAAGATAGTTATTGTGTTTATAACGATAAAAATAACACCGTTGAAACGCTGGGAATTCAAATCGCCCAAACAGGGTATGCCTATGGCTTGTCTTACGCAGAGGACCTCCTCTTTTTCTCATTTGAGATGACAAATGAATCATTGGTGAGCTATGATAGTGTCTATTTTGGATTCTTTATTGACATCGATGTTGGTAGTGTACCTGGCGGTGCAGTAGAATACGATGATGACCTGGTAGGATTCGATGAGGAGCAGAATTTCATCACCTTTTATGATTCTGACACCTATTCTTCAAATTGGGGAGGGGCCACAGGAATCATGGGGGTCGCATATCTTGAAACTCCCTTAATAAATGGTGAAACAGCGGGCATAACCGATATGCATTTCAACATATGGGATGATAATTCTGATGATGATTCTCTGCAAATAGCACAGCTTTCAAGCAACCAGGAATATCTACCTGCAAACTATTCTGCAGACAATTACTTCCATGGAGCCAACCCTCATATTGATGATGTTACTACTATTGACCCAGCTGGAAATGATTATACAGCTAATTTTTCATCTGGACCCTTTGATTTAGCACCTGATGATACATTAATTTTTATTATCAGTCTCGTAGCAGGGGTGGATGAAGTAGATATATATAAGAATTTAGAAGTAGCACAAGATTTACATGCCGATGATTTTATTGCACCAAAACCTCCTCCTTCTCCAAGCCTAAGTGGAATTGCAAGTGACAACAAAATTACGCTGTTTTGGACAGATGAAATTGAAGATGAACCAGACGCTTTGTCAGGAATTCTAGATTTTGAAGGCTATAACATTTATAGAAGCCTGGATCAGGGGCTCAGTTGGGATCAGATCGATCGTAATCATTTTCCTGAGACTGGAACTGATGCAGTACCCCTCATGAGTTTTGATCGGGTGAATGGGATAGGTGATGATCAAGGAATTTCCTATACTTTTACCGATGAAACCGTGATAAATGGTTTTGATTACTGGTATTCGCTAACAGCATTTGACCATGGTGATACTCTCATTGAG
>JABMPR010000128.1 GCA_013202895.1 bacterium
AAGCGTGTGTGCGGCAACGTACCGTGGGTTCGAATCCCACCTTCTCCGCATCAGTCTGATAACACCAGACTTAAGTCTGGTGTTATTTCAGATCCCGATACTAAGCCCTGGAGTGCTTTAACCAATTTTCCAGAATCTTACCGTTTCCGACAAGATTGATTATCTGCTGTTGTAATACGGCTATGGGAGCAAGTGGGTTCGCAAAAAGTTTTGCCAGAAAAAGCGGCATGGAGTCATGCAGATAAACCCCTTGTCGAGGGATGAACTCCCCTGCCCAGTTTGGTAAGCCATTCAGCGGATACGAAATGGCTACCTTATTATATCCAGCCTCTTCGATAAGCAATAAAAGCTCACTATTCCAGGCATTGAAAGGCGGACAAAACGTGCTAACCTCGGCACCGACTTTATCCTCGATCTCTTTTTTTGACGATTCAAGTTCATCCTGAATACTTTTTATACTCAAGTTTATCATTCGCTTATGTGATCGACCATGAGAGCCAATCTCCCACCCCAGGTTCTTGAGTTGCCTTAAATGCCCCCAAGACATATGATCCACTTGTTTATCTTTTGTAAAATAATCCCAACTATTTTTCTTTCCGATATAGTCAGTAATGGCAAACACCGTTGCGACACCGCCCACTTCATCCAGAATTGGAGCAGCATAGTCCATAATTGAAGAATAACCATCATCAAAGGTTATCATTATCTGATGCATTTCAGGATTATTCTTGTCAATTGTAGAAAACATAAAACCCAGACGCTTAAGAGCAAGCATCTGGGTTTTAAATTGTGTTGGAGTTGTAGTTGTCAGTCCTAATTCAAGCTTTTCAGAGACCTTATGATAAACAAGACCCCTGTTATAAACAGGGAAAGACAACAAGATCAGCTCAAGACCTGATCAACTGGCGTATACTCAAGACCAAAAGCTTCAGCCACAGCCTTACAGGTCACTTTTCCATCTATCATGTTGAGTCCTAAAGCAAAACCAGCATCTGATTTGAGTGCGTTTTCTACACCATTATTTGCAAGTTTTACAACATATGGCAGTGTGGCATTGGTAAGTGCAATCGTTGATGTATATGGTACTGCACCTGGCATATTTGCCACGCAGTAATGCAGGATACCGTCTACAAAAAATGTAGGATTTTCATGTGTGGTCGGTTTGCATGTTTCAACACAGCCACCCTGATCAACTGCAACATCAACTATGACAGAACCTTTTTTCATCAGGCTCAGCATCTCACGAGTTATTAGACGGGGGGCTTTTGCGCCCGGCAGAAGTACTGCACCAACAACCAGATCAACTTTGGGCAATAATTCTCTGATAGTTGCCGGAGAGCTGTACAATGTCGTCACATTCTTGGGCATGATGTCATCAAGTTCACGTAAGCGATCAAGATTAATATCCAGGATATAAACATGTGCGCCCATGCCAGCAGCGATTTTAGTTGCGTGAGTTCCCACGATTCCGCCACCAAGGACCATCACTGTTCCCGGATGGACACCAGGGACACCACCGAGAAGGACACCACGACCACCATTATTGTGTTCTAGAAAACGGGCGCCTTCCTGAGTTGCCATCCGTCCGGCAACTTCACTCATGGGCTCTAGCAAAGGTAATTTATGCGCCTTATTTTCAATAGTTTCGTAGGCAACCGCCCATGCATTCGTTTTAAGAAAACCTAAGGTGAGATCCTTATCTGCTGCAAAATGAAAATAAGTAAATACAATTTGTCCAGGTCGAGTATGAGCAATCTCAACAGCCTGAGGTTCCTTGACCTTAACGATCATTTCCGCCGTAGCCCAAATGGCCTCAACATCAGTTTCGATTGAAGCACCTGAATCGGCATACATTTTATTCGTGTAACCACTATTCAGTCCACCATCATGTTCTACAATAACCTGATGCCCTTTGGAGACTAAGAGTTCAACGCCTCCCGGTGTCATAGCAATTCGATTTTCATTTGTTTTAATTTCTCGAGGTACACCGACGATCATATTCGCCTCCAATTTTAATACTATTCCAGCCGTCAGAACTTCCTTCGCTGAAGCGAGGTCGCTATCCTGGTCAGTTGGTTCCGTTAGCCGGTTCCAAAATGCTGGTAAAAAACATATCAGGATTGAACAATTCCCGTGCCAAGTCCTGAATATTTTGCGTATTGATCGCTTCTATCTTGCTGAGAAATATATCCAGACTGATATTCTTCCCATAATAGATTTGCTGACGACCTAAGCGCAACATTCTATGTTCCATAGATTCATCAGCCATAACAATACCTGATTTATATTGAGCCTTCACACGCTCCAATTCAGACTCTATAACAGGTTCTGTTATCATTTTTTCAAGTTCCCCGAGGGTTAATTTCAAAGCTTTTTCTCTTTTTGCCGGATCTGTTGCCAGGTATACACCAAATGATCCAGTATCACGATACAAATTTATAAAAGAAAATATCTGATAAGCGACACCATGAGCTTCTCTAATATTCTGAAATAAACGAGAACTCATCCCACCACTGAGAATAGAGTTAAGCACTCCTGCTGAGTAACGTCGCTCATCATACACTGAGAAAATTGGAAATCCGATAATCAGGTGACTTTGCTGAATATCTTTGGTTCGAATTTCTGTACCTGCCTGGTAAATATTTTCATCCAGACCAACATAGGTATTCTCACCTGTAACATTTCTATCATATCTATCAGAGATCAACTTGACCAGTTCATCATGTTCCACAAAGCCTGCTGCTACGATGATCGTATTTTCTGGCCCATAATTTTGATTCAAATAGTCGTTTAACTTCTGGGGTGTGAATGCCTGAATAGTCTCTTCGTTGCCAATAATTGGTTTGCCCAATGGGTTTCCAGGATAAAGAAAATGCTCGAATGTATCAAATGCTACTTCTTCTGGAACATCTTCGCTATCCCTTAATTCATCAAGAACAACCGACTTTTCCTTTTCTATCTCAGATTCAGGAAATGTTGGATGGAGCAGAATGTCTAGTAGAACATCAACAGCATCTTCAAGATATTCGCCAAGGAAACGGGCATGATAACAAGTGTACTCTTTGGTGGTGAATGCGTTTAAATGACCGCCAACACTTTCCAGGGATGCCGCAATTTCAAAGGTGGATCGATTTTGGGTTCCCTTGAAAACAGAATGTTCAAGAAAATGTGAAATGCCCGATATCTCAGCAGGTTCATAGCGACTTCCGGCCCTTACCCAGATGCCTAAAGCTACCGAACGGACTGTGTACACCGTTTCAGTCACGATGGTCAGTCCGTTCGCTAATACAGTTTGCTTACGAAGTGATGTCACTTCTGACAATCACCTCTTATTATCGCGTCTAGGTCCACGATCTCTGCCACCACCACGATTATTATCACGACGAGGAGGACGTGGTCTCTTAGGTTGTTCAACATAGCCTTCCGGCATTTCTAACAGGGCTTTACGACTCAGATTGTAGCGACCATTGTCATCAACTTCCATGAGCTTTACTTTAACCATATCACCGATATTGAGCACATCTTCAACTTTTTCAACTCTGGAATATTCCAGATCGCTGATATGAATCAAGCCCTGCTTGCCTGGTAGGAATTCAACAAAAGCACCAAAATTCATGATACGCATGACCTGGGCTTCGAATACTTCACCGGCTACTGGTACCCGTACGATTGACTCGATGCGAGCTGCAGCAGCTTCTGCACTTGCAGTGTCTTCAGCAAAGACATAGACAATCCCTTCCTGGTCGATCTCGACGGTTGCGCCGGTATCAGCCTGGATTGATTTGATAATCTTGCCTTGTGGACCAATCACATCACCAATCTGATCAGGTTTAATTCTGATGGTAATGAATCGTGGAGCATAGGGAGACAGTTCTTCACGGGCAGCTGGCATGGCAGCTTCCATGATTCCGATAATATGCTCTCTGCCCTCTTTTGCCTGCAGTAGCGCTTGAGTCATCAGCTTAGCACTGATACCTTCAATCTTTAGATCCATTTGAATGGCGTTAATTCCATCTCTGGTTCCAGTTACCTTGAAATCCATATCACCGTAGTGATCTTCATCTCCAAGGATATCAGAAAGGACAGA
>JABMPR010000129.1 GCA_013202895.1 bacterium
GTATACTGGCATCCCGTTTTTGTAGGCCAATGTGAGTTCGCCGTGGGTACCGCCTCCAGGGATTACATAGTCATCCCAGAGACAAATAACTGCATCACATTTTTTTAGCAGTTGGTGAATATCTCGATCAATGATTTTTTTTATAACAGGCCTAAACCGTTTAATATCAGTACTTTTCCACTGCCTAAAATTGGATTTTTCTTCCTCGGTTAAGAAATCCTGCTCATGGAGGGAAGGATCAAATACCTCCCAGCCTAATTCTGTATTGAGAAATCTTGTAAGCTGTGCACGCCACGCAGCACCGTCATCTGGGGCGGCTTCAATAGCACCAGCCAGGTAAACTTTCAACTATCCCCATCCAGGTGGAAAAAGGTTGCAGACAACCAAAGCATGAAGATTGTTTCGATCAGACAGATCAATAAAAAACCATAATCAATAATTCCGTTTAAGAAGGCGGCATCGAGCCCGGCCAACCAATTGTAAGGAGGCAAGTAGAAGGCGATATCAGGATATTTTGCTAATGGAGAGCCATTAATAAGAAATAGTCCACTGATCATCATTGTGGGCAAAAAACCAACATATAGTAGCTTGCTTAGACTGTCGACATGCCTCACAAGAAGTCCAATAATCTTACTTATTGATACCATTTGGAGTGCACCAAGAAGTATAAAAACGATACTCGCTTGCACATTTATCTTTGCCAGTGAGATTTCTGTCAGAAAAATCAAAATAGCGAAAACAATCAGCATATGAACAAATCCTTTTACTAAACCGATTAACGATTGAGCAATAAAGAAGGAGGGCTGTCGATGAAAACGTCCCATTTCATATAAGCTGGCCATTCCATTACTTCGTTGAGTTTCCCAATAGAATCGGGCAGTGGTTTCGTATATCCCTATGAGGAGGGTCAGCAGCAGGGCATCAAGAACCAGGGCCGGTACAAGCTGATTCATTTCCGTTACAGAAAGGAGAGACTTGTAAGGTAAAAAGAAAATAAAGAAAAAGACCAGACCTGTGAGCATTGGCATAACACCGCGGGTTGTAAAGTTGCGTCTATAAATGATGAGTTCGCGATACCAAAGCGCGGAAAGTACATTATTCATGAATACCCCCCCCACTTATCATGCGCTTGAAAATGTCAGCCAGGGCTGGTAGTCTCGGATTTGCCTGAACTACACGATCAGCAAACAAGGCAGTAATTGACTCTGGAGCCACATCTGGTTCGGTGATGATCTCATAATGCTTGCCCTTCATCCTATAGGAAACAATTCCACTTGAAGCATCCAGGAGATTAATATCCTTTTCATGCGTTTCAGATAAATTGATGTCCAGGACACGATTATCTCGATCATTTTCCTTGAGTTCTTTCAAAGTTCCTTCAGCAACAATCTGGCCATCGTCAAGAATAGAAATTCGATCCGCTAGATACTCAACCTGGTCAACATTACTGGAGATGATGACCGTAGTAAACCGTGTTTTTTGCTCTCTCAGAAAAGTCTCAACCAAATCTTTACAGTTTTGATCCAGAGAGGCTGTCGGTTCATCTAAAAGTAATATTGTCGGGTTATGTAAAACAGCCCGAATGAATTCCACCTTTCGGCGGGTACCATAGCTGACTTCACTGGGAAAAGAATGCAGGCTTTTTGCTACATCAAAACGCGTTACAAAACCTGTTATCCGATTCAATAAATCTGCTTGAATTATCCCATGTAATCGACCATGCAGGGTTAAATTTTCCATCAGAGTAAGGGCTTCTTCGAAGCGACTGTTCTGCGACATGTAGCCGATCTGATGCCGGATTTGATTTTGTCTGGCTCCGAGATTCAGACCATTTATATAACCCGATCCCAATGTTGGTGCGCTGAGGGTTGCAATAACCCTTAAAAGAGTAGATTTACCTGATCCTGTCGTCCCAATAACAGCGTGTATATGACCCTTTTCAACACCAATTGTAACATTGTTCAATGCTGCCTTATCACCATATTTTTTGATGATATTTCTCAGAGTTATTGAAGCTGCCACCTGGTACTATTCTCCTAACAATTATTAAAGCAATATTTAATTAGCTGACTGTTCTTTATCACCTTTGAAGGTCCAGACCGCCAGCAATACTATTATTATCAGCAAGACCCAGATTGAAGCATGGTTATACGTTTTACCCCCATATGAGATCAAATCAGTAAATCTGCCTATAAGCAAAGATATTCTTCCCATGACTGCAAAACCAAAGGAAGCACCAAAACTGATCATCAGGAAGTAGATACCTACTCTAGTCACTTTTCCAAAAGTACCCTTATGCTCCTTCGAAAAATAGAAATATAGTAGTCCGGTGATGGTGCCAACCAATATGATCAAGTTGTTAAACACACTTTCACCAGTCAAACTAAAGATTGGTAAGCCTACCAGTGAAACAGCACTTCCTTTGATCTGACCCAGCACATTTGAGTTTAAAAAGGCATAGGCCCTCAGTCCCGCAGCCATTCCGACTGTATAGGCGATTCCAAGTCTGGCTAACCAGCTCAATTTCGAGGCAACGCTCAACAGCATCATGATCCCGAGTATAAAAGGAATAACATATAGAAAATGGGGATCGTTTCCATGTCCCTTATCGATACCCCCATTCGGGAATACCGTGGGCAAAATAAATCCAAAGAGATCGTACACTCCATACCAAATTTTCATAAAAAAACCGGAGATCTGTCCCCCTGGAGTGGGCCAGAGTCGACCAAACAGGTTAGGTTGGACTTGAGTCCAGAAAAACATGGACATCCAGTAGCCTGCGGATACCCCAACAAATA
>JABMPR010000130.1 GCA_013202895.1 bacterium
GGTTCTGCACCATGTAAGATTCATAGCAATGAAATGGGTGAATTAATTGCAGATCTTTTTAGTAAAAATACCAAAATCGTTTACAAGGGCTTGGATTTTTTCTGGCAAGACTTACATGCATTGTGGCCACCCTCGGTTGACTCATTTTATTTCCTCAACAATCTTATGGAGAATATCAATAGCCTCTTGGGAAATAAGAAACAGATATCAAGTATATTAGATGTAGGCACAGGTACAGGGTTTTTGGGAATAATGTTGACACATTTATTTAAAGATGTGAAGAAGTTGTGCCTAACAGATTGGACGACTACCTCCTATTTGTATTCATCAATTAACTATTTTATTAACAGTCAACAACATTTTCAAAATAGAGATATTTCATTTCAATTTAAGACAGCTGCAAATACTTATTGGGATAATTTCGGTGAGATGAACTCTGAGGATAATAAATATGATTTAGTCGTATGTAATCCGCCTTATTTACCCATTCCTGAAAAATTCAGTGAATTAAGGGCAGAAAATACTACTGCAGGAACAGAGTTGTTAGAGCATATTATTGAACAGAGTATTGGCTTAGGGAAAATGACAATCATACAGTTCTCACATATAGCTAAAGAAATAGCTGAAAAGGTGGCAATAAAATGTGGTAGGGAGCTTCAACTTATCGGAAAACCTAAAGTGATCCCATTTAGAATACCCAGAGCATTAGAAAACAGAGAATACATGGAGTGGCTATTGGATGAAAATGCAACAGAAAAAGATACAGGGTGGAAGTTATTTAGTAATGATAATATCAAGGATGGGATAAAGAGGCATAGGTATTATCACCAGATTCAGACTTATTTAATCACCTGAGATCGAGCTATTATGCTTTGAATATGTGATACAATGTCTTGAATATGCCAAAAAACTGTAATAATAAAATTTGAAGGTGCGTGTAAATTATGAAATACACGAAATGCAAAATATGTTATTCAAAAAAACTTTATTTTAATGAATATTGCTATGATTGTTTTTGTAAAGAATTCAAATGCAAATCGTGTGGTGAACCATTGGATGAGTTTGCAGCTTACTGTGCGAAGGTAAATGAAGTAGGTAAATGGATGAAGGACTCCTATGTGGTTGATGCTGCACACAGCAATTATCTGTGCTCTATGTGTAAGGCTGATGGGGTAGGCCTGATAAAAAAGTATAAATTGTAATTATGCAAACCTAACATGGGTGATCGTCATATCATTCTGAACTCAAATTATGTATAGTTGATTGGAGAATAATAATCAGCATTTCTGTAGGAGGAAAAAAGCAAAATGAAAAATAACATTCAAAAAACCCAGGCAAATAAAACAGTGCCGTTCGGGGCAAATTATTTTGTTAAGCCCAATGTTGATAAACCTGGACCAGTATGGAGATGGAATTGGATTCCAGAAAAAGTTATTATGCTTACTAAAGATGATGCTTCATCTTGGCCAGGTACCACCGGAACTGGACCGAAGGCAAAGGAAGATGAAAGATACCAGGAAAACCAATAACGAAATTCTATTAGTCACTACGGAGATATCAAAACATGCGATAGCACTCGAGAAACAATTGAACAAAGCTGGTGCAACTTATACTAGGTTTAACACTGATGCGGTAAAAAAAACCTGCTGGCCTCAGCTATTCCTTTCACAAAAAGAAGAATTGACTACTACTTTGCTTGATGATAATAGCAATCCCATCAATTTGAATTCATTTTCGGTAATATGGTGGGATGAAGTATATCCATCCAGTGATTTATTTGGAGATACTCAATATCCCAAATGGGCTTTCATGGAAACAAAAAAGGCAATGGAATGGATTTTGAGTAGCCTAAATGCACACTATATCAACTACCCCCAAAATATTTTAAATAGTAGCAATAAAATAATGCAACTACAGCGAGCACAAAAGATTGGTTTTTATGTACCTGATACAGTGGTCTCCTCAATACCAGAAAGAATAGATAAATTCACAAATGAAGCAGCCATATATAAACCTATCTCAAGACCGACACCAGACAGCATAGATGATGATCGTATTGTTTTAACATCTCGAATAAAAAAGGGAGATATCGATTATAATTCTATCACAAGCAAATTATCCTTAATACAGCGATATATAGAGAAAAAGTATGAGGTTAGGGCTTATGTAGTTGGTGATGAAGTGATTTCAGTAGAAATTCATAGCCAGGAAAGTGATCGCGCAAAAATTGATTGGAGAAATTACGATATTGCCAACACACCTCATTATACCCATATACTTCCCCCAGAAATTATGAATTATTGCATAGAGCTAACAAAATCTTTCGGGTTAGAATATTCAGCTATCGACTTAATTGTAAAACCCAATAACGATTATGTTTTCTTAGAACTGAATCCTCAAGGTTTGTGGCTTTGGATTGAGAAACTCACCACAATTAATGTTACAAATGCTTTAGCACAATTACTCATTTCTCATACCGTAGATCATTAGTTTTAGCATAATCATACATCCTGCTTAAATATGCATTGAAATGTTCTAATCCGATCTTATCTCTTAATGAGTCAAATTGGGTAGGTGAAAAAGTGATGGGTTTTTTTAATTCACCACATAATTGAGTCCCAAATATCTGGTCTTTTTTTAAATTTACTAATATTCTGTCAAGTAAAAAAGTGCAATCAATTAGAGTCTCCTTGTTATTTTTAATTTCAGGTAGGATCAACCCTAGACACTGAATTTGAAAACCGGGATCATTGTTCGAATGTTGTGCTATTAACCATGCACAATCATGTAAACAAGAATCAGTCATGCTATCAGGCCATCCGTACTTTATCAAAAAAGTTTTTAGAAATTTTGTATTTTTAATATACATGGAATTTAATTCTTCTGCTTTACCCGAAGTGGTAATGGTGCGATCTCGTTTCGCCATATTAATTAGCATCGACTTGAATTGGTCATAGTCATCCATCTACAATAATATTAAGTATCATTTAAAAATATTTAGTATCAGAATCAAATTGTGAAAACATCAATACCCGAAGCAGATATTTAACGCCATATTCATGTGCAGTGTCGATGTTGGGTGGGTATTGAGTTAGTACAGATGAGCGAAAATTACTTAAAGAGACCTTCCTACTAAAAATTGATGAAATCTAATCCATATTTCATACGAAAAGCTAAAAATGATAATATTTATGAGCGAGTCAAGAATCCAACCACTACCCACATTGGAAATGTGAATATAGTTAATCAAACCACTATCATTTGGAATGGCACAACTCACAAATATGACCAAGGGCGGGTGATCTTACCAGAAGATGCAAAGATGGCTGAACTAATTGAAGATACGCATTTTAAAGAAATTGGACCTGGTAGAATTACTGGATTGTTAAAAAAAATCAATTAAAAACTGTATATTCTCTCTGCATCTCCAAAGATAATTGGAAAATCATTGTTGGTAAAATATGAATGTGCTAAATGTGGAAATGAATTTATTGCAGCTGAAAAAGCCCACGCAAACCTTATAGATTCAGCAGAAAAATGTTGCCATTGTGGAAGTCACCACATTAAGAAGACCTCAAAACCTAATGCAGATATTAATCATTATTTTTGTAAGCAATATCGGTGTTGGATGGGGAGGCAGTAAGGGAAGAACAATAAGGTTTATAACTCAGGAATTTTAAAATCATTTACAGCTGATGGTAAATGATACTCCATTTTAACTACATCTCCGGTAATCGCGTTATAGTTTAATGCCCCTTCCTCCTTTAGATCTTGCAGTCGTTCAGTAATGGGATACCCAGGTGCTACACGCATTATACCCCCCTTTATTTTTACATCTCTCTGTAAATCTTTAACATTGAATGCCTCCTTTTGCAAATAATCAAAAAGAATCTCGTTCGTAATTTTTAAAGATTTAAACATTGCTCTTATGCTCCTTAATAAATTTAAGCAATTGTTGATTTATAAATATTGTTATTTCCTTTGTGATGTGTTCATTAATATTAGGAACAGAATGCTGAATGTTATTTTTGAAATAAACAAAAAAGTGGATAGAATTGTAGATTTCATAATCAATTATCTTTGACATCCTTGACACATTCTTAAAAGATACCACTTTATCATGATTCTTCAAATCTACTAAAGATAAGTCACTAATACCAGATTTTATTTTTTTGGGACTTACAAGGGAGTAGATATTCTTTCGTCTTAAGTGTGTCTGTAATAATGAAGTCCAATATTTTTGCTTTGAGAAGAGGAATTCAAGCAAGAAATGAAATTTTACACTACTAGTATTTGTATTATCTAAAAATGCATTTATTTGAATTTTAGCCTTATTCGGTATTATATCTTTGGATTGAATAGATTCCAAATCAATCACCAGATTAGGTTGAGAGAGATGGCTAACACAATCTTCGACAAATTCGAGATATTCCTCATCCCTTTTCCACAAACTACTAAATTCTTTCTCTCCCGTAAATATCTCTGAGAGTAATAATTGTAACTCTTTCTCTCTTTTATTTAACTTACTCTGTGTTTTAATAAGGAGTCCAATATAAGTATGATTAAGAATTGAAAACATCCAGCTATCTGATAACTGTAAAAAGAGATGTGTTTTTCTTTCGAAATTCTTATCAAAATCTGTGACCTCACTAGCTATTCGTAATATATCTATGGAGATTTCAGTGCCAATTTTTGAGTGACCTTTAAGACTATCAACTTGATCAAGCTCTGTAAGCATCTGTAGGTATAGTGCATAAGAAACAACATAATCTAATTTTTTTACTTTATGGTGGTTTACCATGTATTTGTAAATCCTAAACCGATCGAATAATATTTCTTGAATATCATTCATCGATTGAATAGCTGGGTAAAAGCCATAATCAGATATGACTCCTTCATGACTTACTTTACAAAGGCAAAACATTTTTATTATTCTTTCGATATCACCAGTTTGGGTGATTAATCCTGAATGAAGCCCATCTCTTAACACGAAATCAAGCCTGTCAGCGTCAAGATCAGAAGATACTATGCTAAAAAGTGAAGATAGTTCCCCCTCTGATTTACCACTCTTGATCATCTCAATACATTTGTAAATTAATTTATTATAGATGAAAAATGCCAGCTTATCTTCTTCAGCTAATTCTGATTTGTGTACAGTATCAATGTTTCTCTCAAATAAATATTGAATTAGGTTGTCACCAATTGCTTCATGAAGTTGCCCCTCTTCTGGTAATATCTTTTCCAAGATATTTAAAATGTATTGTTCATTATCATTTAAGGGTTTTGACCTCTCCTTGAGATCTAAAAATAAATAGTCTAGGCTAAATTCAGACAAGTGACTAAATGGAAGGTGCCCTATATCATGAGTCAAACCAATTATCCTTACAGCTTGTTGAAGAATTAAATATAAGGGGAACACTTGTTTGTTGTTAATAAACAAAGTCCTATATCCAGCAACATGTGAAATGTATTCTTCCCCAAAAAATAGTGGAGCGGATTTTGACAGTTTAGTAAAAACCTTATTTTTTGAACCTTTATAAGTATTTTCGATTTTGTAAAGACATAGCTCGGGGTAATATTCTTGAGTAAAAATGTTATCAAAAAGCAATGTTTGAACTTTATTAAAATAAGAGATTACCGTATTTTCACTTCCATTTGCAATTCCATATTTAAAAATATCTGATGCGACATGCATTACACCTATACTATGGGAAAATCTTGATGCTTTCGCTGATGGATAGACCCTATAAGCCATCGAATTTTGCAAAATTCCATGAAGTCTATTTAACAATGGATTTTGAAAAAATAACTCTTCAAATTTTGAGAAAATGATATTCCCATGTATTGGATCTTTAATCAGCTTTATTGCCATAAATTAATTTACTCCTCAATTGAGCGATAGTCACTCTAGTCTTTATTAATAGTAAACAACATAAATGATAATATATATATTATAATAACATTAGAAGAGTCTTGCACAATTACAAAATATAGACAAATAGACAATGTTATTCAACAAAAACAAGAAGCAATCTTTACATCTTCCTAAATTACATCCTATAACGATTGAAATGTGAAAACTGCACTGCCTTAGTCCAGAATTCTGTAATCAATCTCAACGGATTCAATTGGGTTTCGAAATCCCAGTAAACATTCTGGTATGTCAATATTCATTGTATTGTTCCGTTAATGAATCAGCTATCAACAGAAATTCATTCCTAATATTATTTCGTCTTAATATTTTCAGTTCCTATCGAGATAACTGCACACTTCAAAGAGTCATCTCCCTTGAGTTGGTTGTTTTCCCACTGGAGAGGTTGAAGGTTTGATATATCATCACTTCCATCCTTTAAGACTGGTGTTATATGATCTATTTCCCCATCCCAATATGGATTCTCTGTTACCGTATTCGTCCCACTTCATCCAGGCGGTGCAACGGTCTTGTCTGTATTTATCAGAATCATATTGTGGAATAATTTCACCCTTTCTCCAAACTTTTTGAATTTTTTCGTCGCTAAATGTCACACAATGCTCCTAAGTTTATTAAATTCACCCTTCTATTAATACTTGAAATAGTAAACCCACCATTTCGCAAAAGGGGAGTCTGGGTCATCACCACCTGCATGAGCAACACATCCATAATCCTGTGCAAACTTAGTTTCGAGAATTTGGGCTTCTCCTTTTGTGTCAAGAGGACCGGCTAAAATTTTCCAATCCCCTAAATTAGGATATTGTCCTTCCCAAAACTTCTTTCTTTGTTCTTGATTTGATGTGATTCCTATTCTGCACGCCATAAATAACTCCATTTGTGTTTGCTGTAACTTCCTGAATATTGCTGTTTCAAGTCTTGAAAATTAATCAATGGTCAGCGTCGTAGATGTTGTCACCCTCATTACTCTCTTTTACCATATTTTTTGCATCGGCTCTAACTACTAGATTTGCAGTTGTAAGAGTAGTTAGGTCGAGTCCGCGGGGAGAAGAGAAGCTACTGAATGGAACTTCACCAGTACTCCAAGAACTACCCGCGCCAATGCCGGAGACGTGTGAAGTTAATTGAGACTGTGGTTTCGCAGAATGGATAGCACCAACTTCGTTTATTTCAACATAAGTTAGATGTTCTCCAGCAGCTTTGTCCCCAATATTTTTGACGGTAATGTTGATGGTTTGTGACGAAAAATCAATTGTTGCATCTTGTACAACTAAATTTGGCGCACATCCTATCAAACCAATGAAACACACTGCGAAAAGCAGTATAGGATATTTTCTCATGAGTGTATCCCCTTTTTGAAATTTTAAGAATTATCTAGAAATTATACATTGCGCTACACTAATCATGAATATTCTGTGGGATTTTTGTTATGAAGAATCATGTTATCACCTCCTCCTTGAAAAATCAATAAGCCTGAAACTCTAACTTTATTCAATGGTGTAGTGCTCATGCACATAAAGGCTTGGTATTTTTTTTCCCCATCATTACTAATTCCCATTTTTCTTATTAACCATCTTTTGCTAAAACTAGGGTGAGTAGTTCGCTTTATTACGAACGTCCTGTTTCATCATTATTTTTTCAATAGGAGCATTCTGATATTTTCGTAAATAATCTTGGATATATCGCCGTGTATATGTTGTGTCTAAGAATATCTCTGCCTCATATTTATATTGACCCTCATCATAGTTTATTGTCTCATTTTCAACACTAAAGGATCCTTTGCGTGACTTCACATTTTCAGGGTAAATAAAATCTGATTTTATGGATGGCTTATATATACCTACACTATCAGTATTCACATTAATTGCGTGCAAAAGACTCCTTAGCTCTTGAGAATAAATTGTATCCATGGTCGAGAAAAGCAATTGTCGGCCTTTATTGTCAATAAGTTCCCTAACCTTTCTCAGACTTGAATCAGATTGAGACACGTACGTTCCAATTTTCGGAGGGTCAGATGCATAAAGACTTTTAACAAATACGGAATTATAATCCCGAAATCCAGAATTGTGCGCGAAAGGATCAACAAAACTCTCACCAATTAAATCATCAACTCGCTTTCTTATCTCAACGGAAACCATTACTTCATAATTTTCACGTATTCCATCCTCACCGAGATTACCGCGCGGGTTAATAGCCCCCTTTATTTTTTTCTTTATTGTCATCGCCTCATCAATGTATCTAGTCAAATCTTCCCGACTAACATCACTTAGAAAGTATTCGGAATAGAGGGTCAGCACTGATATTCCTAAACCCAATGTCACACAAATACTTGTAACGAGTTTTAAATTATTCCACTTTTGAAGAACGCTTATTAACGCCCCTAACAGAGCTATTGAAAAAGCTAATACTACAATAATTTGCTTTTGATTATTCCAGATATTGATATACATATTCATTCGAGCGTAGAATTTATTTTCATCATATTTCTGTATATCAGAGTCCTGCAGCTCGTGGATTGAATCAATTATTGCATTCCTTTTTGCCTGTTCCTCAATTGACATTTCACATTGTAACAAAGACACTGAGGAAAGGACCACTACCATAAATCCTAATAGTCTATTCGTGTGAATCATTAATTACCTCCTTCTAAAATCCATCAAACAAATAAATAGTTGGCTATAATTGATTCCTATTTACCAACTATCATTATTTCGCCAGAGTTATCGATTCGAAGTTCATAATCACCATTTAAAAAATTATTACAGCCGGTATTATTGAGCTCCTCGTTGTTTAGATTCTAAATTTATGTCGGTATTTTCAATCTTGTCCAAATCGGTAAATGATCACTCACTGTGTGTTGAAACCGGTTGATAAGTGCTTCTTTCTGTTTCTTATTCAAGCTATCATATGATTGTTTTAGGATAGCTTGCGCAAACAATTCAGTGAAATTGAATACGCCATAATCAAGCAGCGAGGTATTTCCCCCCAATTGATGCCGGTTCACAGCCCTTGGAAATTTGGGATCTGTTGTGAAAAACCCTATCTGATCATAGGTCTGACTTAATTTAACGTTACTCCGTATTAGTTCATGGGGAGGGGTGGGATGTGGTGTGATAAAGGGCAGGTATATATCAGCATCCTTTGATTTATCAGATACATCTTTGGAAACATCCTTGATCCAATCATCGACAGTCTTGCGGTCAGGCTCAGAATCAATATCGAGGTTCAAATCTCCCATTAAAAGAAAGTTGGGATAATATGCTCGCCTCTTTTTTACCACCCTATTGCTAAGCCATGAAACGAGCGCCTCAAATTCAAGTTTCCTTTGATCGGGTGTTCCAAAAACCAGATGTGCTGCAACAGCCATAACTTCATATGGGTTAGGAGACGTGTATCCTAATTGAAAACTTACACAGTATGGAGAACGAACAAATGTGAGAAAGTTTGCAAAATCTAGCTTAGGTGGTTTAGGGGCTGTTTTTCTTTTACCTGTCTTGATCCATTCCCTGGCCCAGGAAAGCAGATCACTTCTATTAGATTCTTGATCTTCAATCAAGTCTACCAAGGAAGAAACATATTGACCGACTTGGTTTTTTAGAAATTCCATGACAGGGGCTCTATCTACAGATATATCACTGGCGATTTCTGTCCTAAGTATTCTATCCTTTCTATATAAAAAAGCCAACCTTTCCTGCATACCTTCTCCACCAGGTATAGCGCCGGTGATATCTGAAAGTACCAAACCATACTGTTCATTTGGGCTATTAGCATTAGCATTGAGCTCATCTCTGAGTCTGCGAATGCTTGAAAGATCATCCATTACTTCCTGCACTGCCAAGAGGTCAAAATGCCCTGCTGTTTGGGTGATGAACTTGAAATGATTATCATCTCGCTTTTTAGGATCTATTTCACCAAATTTTCGAATATTCCACGATCCAAGTACTAGCGAATTATCATCTCTAGCTGGTAATTGATATTTGGACTCTTTACCAGCTAACTCGGTGAATATTTTATCCCATTCTTGATTCGTAAAATAATTTGCCATATTTTCCTCTATTCAGGTGGCTAGGGAAAAGAACATTTTTTCGATTTTTCTAGTGATTAGTACCACAACATCATCTACCAATATCACGTGGTTAAGGTTTTCAGGGCAAGTAAATCTCTTCTTCCATTCGTCTCGAGCATTCTGAGCTTGTTCTGATCTACCAGGTATGTCAATATTCATATTATCTATCCTCAATCATCTTTGAACATAAACCAAATCTGATAATCAGTATCTCCCTTAGATAAATTATGGCTTTCACACATCGGAAATAGATTATCAACACTCGTATTTCCACTCATTGACCAAGGCACTCTGTGATCAAGCGTTTCGAAATCTTTTTTGCATCCAGGTACAGTACAAGCTTTACCCTTTATTTTTACCACGACGTCTTCCATTTCTTTAGGCCATTTATGTGTGTCAACATAGGCTGAGTGTTGTTCTGAGGGTGAAGGAGGTATATATGAATTCTTCGTATTATGACATTTGTGTGAATCTTTTCGATCTTTCCATTCGATGGTTCTCCGCTTTTGGCAAAGGGGGCAGCTATACATCCATTTCATTTGCAAATCTTCCTTTTGCTATTTTTATGCTTTAGCAAATGCTATGGTGAACCTCATACAATAATCCTATCTCCTTAGATGACGCTTTCTCGCAGCCTCCCAGGTTTCTCGTCCACCGGCAAATATCTTTTGTCTGTCACTGAGTTGATCATAGGGAGGTGGATTTCTCATGCATTCTTTGAAACCCTTTGCCTCCTTTATCGCACTCTCCCCAAGCTTTCGGATTCCTTCGGCCACAGCATGAGTAGCTACATGTTCAATTAAACTCATATTTATCCTCTCTTTTACAGTATGCGTCCTAATTATGAGCAATATTCGTTTATGGACAAATTCACAAAAATCATTAACTTATACTAGTATCATCCAGGGGGCATTATGGCACGAAAGGAGCTCTCAGGACCTGCGTGTCTGCCCCCTGGTGATCAAGTATTCGTGCTATAAATGTTTC
The DNA here is from genome assembly GCA_013202895.1 of bacterium. GTDB lineage: Bacteria > Fidelibacterota > UBA8477 > UBA8477 > JABMPR01 > JABMPR01. The sequence continues at coordinate 10,983 of JABMPR010000130.1, forward strand.
AAATAACACACATTACAATTAAATATAATATACAATAACAGAATGCTTTATGCTAATAGATTAGTATTGGCTTGTAGGTAAAAAGTGATTATGTAGGGAGTATTAACTCTTAAGCTGTAGCTTGTGTGCGCTGATCCTCGTCAACATCCGTTAGATGCTTTGTTTGCTTGAGAATCATAGCATAGCTCCGATCCAGCATTTTGGCTAGCTTAACTTTATTGTATCCACTCTCTTTAAAAAGATAATCATAGATGTCTTTCTCAAACTGTTCATTAACCTGATCCCAGGTCTTGTCTCTGTGGAGTTGTGAATACTTCTGCAGTGGATCCAGAAAAAGACTTGGAGGCAAGTCAAAATCAACGCCCTTCAAGTCAGGTATTGTTATTCCACGTAGATCACGCATTCTTTTTGAGAGGGAGTAAAAGGTACCAGGATGAATCTTTAGATGCGAGAAAGTCACACTACCTATACCCGTATGAAGGAAGTGGTAAACAAATAGATTGTAGTGGAAAAGATCCTTGATCTGAATCCAGGTTTTGCCTTTGCTCCACTCAAACATACCAGGTTCTTTTAGTGCCATAAAGTCTTCTGGTAAGTTTTCTTGGATAAGTTTGTTGTACTTCTCGAGGACTCTTAATCTTTTACCTGTTATCGGAATTCCGCTGTTAGCCAAGCTAATCACTTCATTAAAAGCAATCTGGTAATATTGGTAGGCGTGACTAATTGAATTATTTATTTCGAGATGTAAATCACCAATTGCTTCCGCTAAGATTGATATTTGACTACTTATTCCATGTATCTGACAATGTTCCAGTGCATTTATGTAAACCTCCAGCATTTTTTTGGGTTTGTTAAGTAGATAATACTGGGTACCCTGATTTTTAAGCATCAATGCTTTGAAATAAGGACTTTCCATGGTTTCCAGCTCTCGTGAATAGTGTTCGATGGCTTCTTTTTGCTTGCCTTCTTTGTGCAAAAGTAGCCCAATATAATTTATCACATTCCACTGAAGGTATTTAAGGTCATAATTACCTGCAATTTTTGTAGCTTTAGCAAATTCCTCTTTTGCTCTCTTTAAGTCTGCTTTTGATAGAAAGTATGCTCCAAATCTAAGTGTAGCAATACCCTCCATTACTTTCATATTATTGTTTTTAAACTTCTCAATGAATTGAACAAAAATAGTGAAATCTGAGGTAATACCTTCCATCAATTCCTTCAGAGCAAACTGATATTGAATAATTAGTTTGATTCTTGGATTTGTAGTCAGTCCCAATGCCTGATGGTAGTGAGATAAGGCTAATTCATGGGAATGAACAAGATTACAGAAATCAGCATATTCATAATGAATATAGGCTACAAGATTATTTCGCTCTTTCACTTTTAATTTGGGGAGATACTTGAGTCCAGAATACTTTAAAGCTTTGTCGTACTGTTGCTTAGCCTCAATAAACTTACCCTCCAAAGATGCAAGTTTTGCATGACCAACAAGCATTGCAATTCGCATTGCTGGATCCTGTGCTGAGGGAAGCGCATTCTCCTGGAAAAGGAATTTCATCCGGCTGGGATTAGCAAATCCTAGCGATTGGACATGAGCAATATATTCATTGGTTTGGAGTACCTCGTTACGAGGTACTCCAGGTTTATCATTATTACTAATCATGAATGTTTATTGACCTCCACCACCACCCTCTAATAACTCTTCAATTTCAACATCGAGGGTAATCGAACCCCCGCCAAAGGCGCCTGTTCGCACCGCTTTGGCAAATACTTTCCCACTGGATGTTATTGCGACCCAAGTGTCTTGCGAATTAAGATAGTCCATATTGGATGGGGATGCAATGGCAACTGAGTCCAGTTTATCAAATGTTGCTTTCATTTCTGCATACAAATGGGTTTTGTATGATGATGACTTCAGATTATCTACCCAGTAGGCAGTTGGAATCTGTTCGCCTCCGTTAGCCCAGAAGACTTTTGTTGAATCATCTAGAGGACCATAGACAGTACTGTCTGGGAGAGTAGAGTCTAATTTCGCAACATAGACTGGATCCTTTGCCAGACTGTAAGTGCCAGATTCAATACTTGAATCCTGAATAATTGCTGGTTGTGTTAAGTTGGTTTCACAGGCTATAAAAATCAGGGTTACAGCGACCCATAGCGCGAGTTGCACTCTTTTCATGAGAGCTCCTTTCGTTTGTGCACAATATGCACAGTTAATAGAAGCCCTATATTAAACTAAATGGTAATCACATCCTATTATGATATTGTAATAAATTAAATGACATTAAGAAATTGTTTTATAATTATTATAGGATTACATTACTATACAGATTAGAGCTTATTGAGATGAGCGGCGACAATCATTATACAACACCTAGGGAGAGTATTAAATTAATGTTCGGTTACTCAGCCCAAACCCAAAGATGGGGGAGATGCGTTGAGCGATAACGTATTGCGCTATCAAGTGATGATTGTTCTGTCCGTTCTATTTGCCGGATTTATATCTGATGTTTTATTGGGGCTGTTAGCAGGGTGTTGGTTGACTTGGACCTATCAATCTCTTGAATTCAGGTCACCATTATTCTATCGACAAATTACAATAATCCTAATCTCCAGTTTCATCGGGTTAGTATTCTTCAAATAAACAAGAGAAGAGGTAAAGAAAATGGCAAAGTATTATGTCAATGTAAATCCACAAGCAAATGGCGATCATGAGGTTCATAAAGAGGGCTGCTCACATATGCCCTTACCCCATAACCAAAAGTATCTTGGTGATTTCCCAAGCTGTCATGGGGCTGTTCGAAAAGCGAAAGAATGGGATTCAAATGCCGATGGCTGTTACTATTGCTCGAATGCATGCCATACGTCATAAGAATTATCATATTTGAACAATTCCAGATGCAAAATCCCACTGGATTGGTTCTCTTCTATTAAATAATTATTTTAATAGAACTACTTTCTGTGTGAAAAACTGTGAACCAGCCTTCATCCAGATCATATATATACCACTCGGCATTGGTTTTCCACTGACATTAACTCCATGCCAAACAATTGAATAATATCCAGGTGATTGATGATCTGATCGATAGGACCATATTTCTCGACCAGCAACATCATGCACAGCTATTTGAATATCTGAATGCACCGGAAGTTCATATTGAATAGTCGTCCAGGGATTGAAAGGATTTGGGTAGGGATTATCTAACCTGAAAGATTTTGGCAAATAATCATCTTTTGCGGTGGGAACCAATTGATAAAGAGTTGAAAAGAATCCAACTGATCCCGAATAATTGCCTCCTGAAATGAGTGGTGAGACAATATCCTCACCAATTGCTAACTCAGTAGCGTATACATCCCCAGAAGTTGTTCCACCACCACTTGAAAAGAGATAGGATTGGAGAGTATACTCTTGCGACAGGATGATAGAACAGTAGGGTATCGCTAACATTATTAATGCTTTATGCAAATTTAAAATAGTCATGATAAACTTTCTTTCTAATTCACATCAATTTGTAGATAGTGTTTTTATAGTTGAAGTCGGGTTCTTATGATCAATATTTGATTTAACTCTAGTGACTTGGTAATCTTCATAGCCTTCCCTAACGGCTTGCACTAAGAAATCAACCTCATAGTTGCCCTCTCCATCAAATAATTCTTTTATGGTAAATCCGTTTTTAGATCTTGCAACAGCGGCTAAACCTTTGGAGGATGCTGAACGAGGTGTCAATTGGATAGTCATATGATCAGGATTAATCACTAGAGAAAAATGTTCTTCGAATTGAACTTTTGCCTCTCCTGAGGACAAGATAATCGTGCCTCTAGTATAAGCTGCAGCTTCTGGCCCCTCGATACTGGCGTAAACAATCACTTCATTGGGATTATTGGGATGGTCAATCACAAAATTTTTAATTGATCCATTTATGGATCCATCACTTGCATTGAGCCAAATACTTGAATTTCCGTCTTCATCTTTTAATGATAGATACCCATGGCCATCATCTGGGTCACTGTAGAGATAAACCCTATTTGATCCATTCTCTCTTAGCCAAAGCCCGCCGTTATTCGGATTACTAGATAAGGCAGCGAGTGTTAATAGTGAGTTATTATTAGAACCTGTCATCCCAATAGCACCTGCATCTGAGGAAGTCCCTATGATTACATCGCCATCCCCGGCAACAAGGTCATTTTCAGCAATGATATCTCCATCACCAGCAGAGGTGGCAGGGCTTCCTGCTTTTATTGATCCTCCTGCTTGCATATCCTCACCCGCAACCACATGCTGCCAAGCTGATACAGTATTTTGACAATCCAGCAGACCAGTCACAGTAAGGCTTCCAACGTGAGGGGATGTAACCGGTGTAAAGTTTAGATCAGATGTTGTAATTGTTCCATCTTGGATTTTGCTTGAATTGACGGCATTGTCATCGATTTCTGTGTTGGATATACTCGTGCCCAAGGTTGAAGACAAGGATACATCGCCTGTTGTTCCACCACCAGATAAACCCGTTCCAGCATTCACCGCCGTGATATCTCCAAAAGCAAAACCAATATCACTAGACTGAATGGTGCCATCTTGGATTTTTGCCGAAGTTACAGAATTATTCGCAAGCCTGGATTCTGTTACACCACTATTCTCAATACTGATCGTTCCGGAAGTGGTTATTGGACCACCAGTGAGTCCTCCTGAAGTATTAATTTGCGTAACTGTTCCGCCTCCACCGCCACTGGCAGAGATCATAATATTTTGCCCATTTTCAACAATTGAGATGTTTTCCCCTTCTGTAAGATGGACCTGATCCTTTATACCATTTAAGCTTCTAACTATTTGATCATTTGCGATGTCAGAGGATGAAATTGTTTGATCCTGAATTTCAGCGCTGCTAATATCGGTACCGAGTGTTGACCTGATTGTTCCTGTTGATGTAATTGGATTGGGATCTAAGATGATCCCCTCACCTTCAGATATACTGGTTACTCCAGTTGGTCCTGGTACGGCGGAAATGATGATTGCATTATCATTTGATTCTACGGACACATTACTGCCTCCAATAATGGAAAGATTTCTATCCACATCTCCCGATTGGTTGTTAATACTTTCTATGCCGAGGAATAGATCATGTTCAAGACCAGCAAGCATAAGTGCATTTGCAGCTTCTTCAGCTTTAAAGGCATATGGAGATGATACAATTTCAATATCAGGAGATAAATCAATCCCTTCGACAGCAATGTGTAGCGTAGCAATATTATTTTCAGAAAATTGTGATAGTGGAATAGGAAGGACTGATCCCAGAATCACAGAATAGATTCCACTATTTACTGCAACCTCACCATGTTCTTCAACCCATTCACCAATGGTGAAAGTCATGGATTTAGTGCCAGTCACTAGCTCACCATTTTCAGAAAGTTTTCCTTGGAATGTTATTTTACTTGGGATTTCTTGCGCATTAACAATGGTAAATCCTATCACCAGCAGCAGGGATACGAAAATAAATGATTTTAACGAATTGTACATTTCAAGCCTCCTTAGCCTGTTGAAATATTAAGCTGGTAGTAGCTTTTACCATGCCCAAATAACTCCGATCACTTTTGAGGCATTGGTGTCCTCATTTCAATCAAATTTAATACAAAACAATCCACAATCACATTAGTATAATTCTATTATATCATAATTTATTAATATATACATTGTTAATTATCATATATTAAAATATATTTAAACATAACTAGGGTAAATATAAAAAAAGGGGGAGTCCATTTATCATTTTCTTAAAGCATGATTTAAGAAAATTAGCATGTTGATGGTCGGTCTTTATTCCATTTAATGGAAAACATTCACGACACCTCGATGCACCATGCATTTGGTTAAAATCGAATAGAATATTGTATGATTATTGTGACTAAAAGTTTAGTAACTATTGGATTTTGGATCTGTTTGCATTCAGCAATATTTGCTGGACAATGGACATCCGGTGAATATTTAAAACCTTTAATAGGGGGTAGAACGTTTGCTCTAAATGCTGCAGAAACAAAACTCTATTTTGAGAAAAACACTCGGATATTTTCCATATCAAGATCACACCCGGATTCTAATGCATGGTCACAACCGTTGAAGATCGATGCACCCTGGAATGTTTCATCACCTGTGCTTCGAAATTGTTGGATTTCACCTGATGAAAAAATACTCATTTTCTCCAGATATACAGATAATTGGGATCTTTTTTATTCAACTAAAGATGACCAGGGCATTTGGTCAAGTGCACACGCTTTCCCTCCTGTAATTAACACAAAGGATTTCGAGTTTTGGGCAAGTTTCTCACACGATAACAGATATCTATACTTCACAAGAGATATTTCTGGACTGCGCGGAACTCTCCTACGAGCAGAGCAGATATCACCAAATGAATTTGCTATACCTGAGACCTTGAGTATCGGAGAATATGCCATTAACTGGGGAGGAGATGAATACAGTTGCACCCTAACCCCTGATGATAGGGGGATAATTTTTTCCGGCTACAGATACTGGTACAAGCAAGGACGTGGGAATACGGATTTATTCTATTCCGAACAATCCATTGATGGTGGTTGGACCAAAATATTACGTTTGACTTTTTGCCAGGATAGCAAACTTAAAAAACTCCGATTGGGAGATGGTATTGAGAAGTATCCTTGTCTCTCGAATAATGGTAGAAACCTCTATTATATAAAGAGGGAATATGTTGAAACTGACTCAGGATTAACACCTGTCGAAGGATATAGTGTATCGAAAAGAATTTGGTCAGACTGTTCGCGTATTTATGGTAATCCTGATGCAGATGATTCTAACGTTAAAGTTTCCAATGACAATGTTTCATTTAGTTTTCAATCCCAAGGGCTTTCGAATTATAACTTTTCAATCTTGAATATTGATGGACACATCATTGCGACCTATCAAACTAAATCGTTAGCCTCTGGTCAATATCAGATCATATGGTACCGTTTTGATGAAGCTGGTTCGAGATTGCCGGATGGGATTTATTTTTTGAAGGTGGAATCTGCTTCTGGTCATGAGGACCTGAAGTTTAACCTCATATAGGAGAATGAAACCATGAAGTGTTTTTTAACGACCGCTATTCTTGGGATTATTTTGATTGCCGGGCCGAATGCTTTGGCCGTTGATGACTTTCTCAACATTGACAGCTTTGGTTGTGTTGTATTGTACTCAGCGGGGAATAATGCAACCGACCCATCAAACCCAGTAAAGCCAGTCTGGTACGCAGATGTCTATGATTATTCATATGATACTGAGGAGAATGTCTCACATTATCTGGATGAGATATCATTTGGAAACTTGACCATCGATACCGTTGACGCCTATCCCCAGGAGGAAGAGTACGATGGAACAAATATCTATGATATTGACTTGGCCTTTACTGGTTACGGATCTACCGCATATTATACTCAACTCCTGGATGATGCAGATGATGAGATCGACTTTAGTGATTATGATATCACAGGGCCAGCAGGTATTCCCGATGGTGTTGTTGATGTATTGGTAGTAAACATGGTAGGATATGGTGCCTGGAATGGTTGGAAGACTATTTCTCTAAGTGGAGGTACTTACGAAACAGATGATGATGTCGACATTGATGCTAACAACACTTTTGTTTGTAAAATCTATGGTGTTACCGATAACTCAAGGACCTTCCGTGAAAAATCCATGAATGTTTTTACTCATGAGCTTGGACATTTATTAGCCAGGACTGGCGGTAGCTACACCTACCTAAGAGATACAGATCACAGCGCTGGTGGTCAGTATCATATGGGTGCTGGAGCCTTTGGTCGAATGAACAATAATGGCGATTGGGAATCGACTCCATCACCTATAAATCCATATTTATCTTCCGGAGGATCTAATGATATCACAGGCGGCACAGTCAAACAAGGAGTCGACTGGATTACTCCCACTGATATTACGTCGAATCAGAGTAATTATACAATTGACAAATACTTTCAAGATGAAGCTTTATATCGAATTAGGATGGATTCGGGTGACTACCCAGGTAATGCCCATGTGGGGCAGACATTTTTAATTGCCCGATATGCCAATGGTGGAGCAACTCCCCCCTATAGTATATCCAGTTGGCCCATTCCCGGTAATGATGCGATATTAATCTGGCACACTAATGCTGAGGGAGTAGCGTATGACTGGCGTAGAAAATGGGCAGATGTTGAGGCTGCGCATGGTTTATACGATTGGGAACAAGATACAGGCAATCCCACTTATTATGGCATAGATCTAGGTACGGAAAATCCAATATCTGGTTCTGACAGCCTTGATTGGAAAACAGAAGAATATGATAATGATATGGGGAATGAAAATGCTGGGAGTGGTGAGTATTTTTATTGCGAAGCCAACAACACCGCATTTCTTCCTCACACAAACCCGAATTCCAACTATTCTGTAGACTCTTCACCTTATGCTCAGTCTATCTTTACGAATCTCGGGATTTCAGACATATCCTATTCATCTGGTACAGGCGATTATACTGCAGATATATGGATAGATGCTCCACCTCAAACACCACAGAATTTTGATCTCTCAACCTCTGGTGGTCACCCATACTTGACATGGGATGCCAATACAGAAACAGATCTTGACCACTATGTCGTTCACAGATTCTATAGAGAAAAGCGAAATCCTGCATCCACATGGACTACCACTTCAACAACCACGAACAATTATTGGACAGATACCGCTCTTGATGTTCCGGGAGGTACTATTGTTGCAACTTATAAGGTCAAGGCTGTTGATGAAGAGGACAATGAATCAGCATATACTACCACCAAGACAATTAATGGAACTGGTCTTGCCTGGAAAGCAGTCGCTCAATCAGATGCTCAGATTCCAGAGTTATTTTCGATCGGTTCTGCCTATCCAAATCCATTCAATCCTTCCACGGTTCTTCAATTTGCTGTCCCCACTACTTCAGATATATTGATAGATATTATTAATATCAAGGGACAATTGATTCAGCGAATAGAGCCCCAGTTATATTATGCTGGATATCATGAATTCATATGGACACCTGAAAATACTGTAGAAGCAGGTGTGTATCTGATGCGAGTGGTAATGACGGCAATCGATGCAGCAAAGGAAGCCGAGTTACCTGAGCAATTTAACAAAACACAGAAAATCACATATTTACGCTAACTGAAATTAAATCGGGCTGGGTTCTCGGTTCCATATCGATAATGAATCCAGCTTAAAATTAAAAAGCCTCAATTAATAGGACAAATTTATTGAGGCTTTTTGTTTGTCTGACCATCGATCGAGGTCGAAATTAGCAATTGGTCATATTTACCAAAAATTATGCAAGTCATCCACAATATAGATTATCCACTAATTTCTCAATAGTGTTCACCAGAAACTTTGAAAGATAAGGGTTGGCCAAATTCATATAGTATCATTTTAACAGCACTACCTTTCTGCTCTCAATCCACAGAGTTGTAGCCACTTGAATGATATAAACACCCGAATTTACTCCCCTTCCAGATTGATCTTTTCCATCCCATATTGTTTGATTGTTCCCTGCTGACACTTGAGGTAAATCCTTTGTCCAGACTATTTGCCCCTTCAGGTTATAAATGCTCAGTGATATATCACTTTGTTGCTGAATACCGTATCGAATGGTTGTCTGGCAGTTAAATGGATTTGGGTAGACGTTTAATTGAAATGTATTTGGAGTGTATGTTCTCTCACCATGGAAATCGAGACTCGTAATTTCACCACCAGAAATCAAAAATGATACCTGAGTAATATTTGAGTCAGATTGAATTTGTAGTGTGTACTCTCCATCTGATATCGTCATTCCAGTATCATTTATTCCATACCATCGTATCTGCCATATACCAGCCATGGTAACACTATCAGCATGAGTAATAATTTCGTTTTCACTTTCATCGAAGATGCTAAAATTGATACTGTCAGAACCTTCTACCTCAAATTGAAACGGTGCGGGTTCAAGAAGCTGAATTCTGCTTAATTCTGAAATATCTGGACATAATTGGTAGCATTTTGACCAGATCCTCTTCGAGGAGCAATACCCTCCTCCAGGAACTAACCCGGAATCAGATTCTTCCCAATGAAGTCGTTCAAAATAAAGAGTCCGATTATCAAAGGAAAGAAATGGGAACGCTTCAATTCCAGTACCAGCATTGTGATCGAAAAATTGCATCTCATAACTATTATCTAGTCTAGTTACTGGCAACCAATTCCCATCACAACCACGAATTGATGAAAACAAATCTTTGGAACCCCAGCCATCGTTGTACCAGTACCGATAGCCCTCAAAAATAATCTCATTTTCATCGGGTGACAGTGTACACATGATTTCTGATCCACCCCAATTGATCCCATACTCACCTATTGTTAGTGTTTCCGGTTCGAGATAGGTAAAATCATCAATACGACGAGAACGAAGCTGCGTATAATTCATTCCAGAGATATACCGCGAGAAATACAACCATTCGCCTGATGGTGAGAATCCACCCCACCATTCCACTTGAGGAGTATTAACTGGTGCAGGAATTATCGTTAAATCACCCCAAACACCTGAGCTGTCCTTACGAGAATAATGAAGTTGCCAATTATTTGTGTATTTTGTTAGGATGATTAGTTCCTCTAAAGGATCTATCCAAAGATTTCTAATAAGGGATTCATCACTCCATTCTGCATCTAGTACATGTGGTTCTGACCATAGATTTGGACCAAGTCGCTCTCTCCAGCCAATAAACCATGTGCCATTATAATAGAACTTGCTCTCATCTTGGTTTAGTGCGAAAGTGTTACCCTCAAATCTTGGCTCGAGGTAAATGGGATCGGTCCAATTCTTAGAAAACAATGCCGAGATGCAAATGAATAGCAGAACTACTTGTATCAAAAACGATTTTCGCTTCATATTCACATCTCTGATGCTACCTTAGGAACCAATCTTGGTGTTAACAGTATGTAAACTCCCATTGTAGATATCCATAATTTAGACATTATCGTCGTTTCCCAATCTCTAGTATGTAGTTTATGCCATAGATGCTTGTTGAGATTGTCGAAAAAGCCAAGCATCGAAAAATCCGAAAATATGCGTGCTGATAATATAGAATTTACATGTATACTATTTCTAAAATTCTATCATTTTTTTACCTTTTCCTACAGCCTCGTTAAACTTCAATTATTCCACACAAGACTCTGATTTTTGATTTTCATTCCGTATAAGATAAATTCCCTATTTCAACCACTATACCTCGCCACTATACACTTTCCTGAATTTCAATCTATACCTATTGAAATGAGGTAGTCGGACCTCTTTGGTCCAAAACACCACAATCTTTTCATCTGGTTTTAATCCA
>JABMPR010000131.1 GCA_013202895.1 bacterium
CAGCCGTGAGATACCAGGGAGTTCCTACACTTTCCATTATGCCTACCGCAGTTTGAAAATCTGTAGCATATTGGCTGCTACCACGACCCCGACTTTCTGTCATATCACCAACGTGCACAAGCAAATCCGGCGAATGTTTTACCATCTGACCGGCAGCGACAGTCATTATCGAATAGGCTGAATCTAGATCACGTGTACCTGTCTGATCACCCATGATGGCAATCCTGACTTCTGACTGCTTAGGCTCGCAACCACAGATGGCGACAAAGATGATAGGTATGAATATTTGAAGCATACGGATGTGATTGCCCAATAAAATCAATTTCATGTTAATCACCCTTTACTTTTAGGCCTATAAATTGGCCAGAAGTACTGCCAGTAATCCAAATCCTACGGTTCCCCACCAGCTGGGTTTCATGGATTCACCAAAGAAAATCACCGAGGCTATAACACCCCCTAGAATCGTGATCATACCATTGATGGTAAACAATAATCCTGCTGGTAGAACCATACACGTTTTTAACAGGATCAGTCCGGAAATAGAGCCACCGGCTGCCATAACTCCCAGCCATACCAGATCAATGTAGCGATTGGGAACGGCTTTCTGTATCCAGGCAGTAACACCTGAAAAGATTGCCAGGCTTGAATACATTAGAAAGTAGATCGGAGTCATGTATTGCATTAGATAGGTTGTCTCGCCACTATTCTCGATGGTTCTTGTACCTAGATCCTTGAGTACAATAAAGACGAAACTGTTACCCAGAAGGACCAACAGCAACAAGCCGCCATAAATTGTTTTAACACGCAGATTCTGTTTCCGATCAGCATTATCTTCAGTTGTCGAGTCACTTCCGGCCTGGGATGCGAAAAGAACACATACGACCGCGGTCAAAAGTGTTGCGTAGCCAGCAAATCCTATCCTCTCAGAGAACACGATAGCAGAATACAGAATCACTGGTAGAAAGGTCAAATTCATGGCTGACCACAGTGGAGATAAGGGTCCCATACCCAGACAAACACGCACCAGGTGCATCGCTCCGATCTGTCCAACCGTGGTGAGAAGTGCCATGCTCCAGACAAACATTGGTAGTTCTCCGAAATCAGCCCAATTCACCTGGATGCCAAAAAAGATCGTACCTGCAATTCCCATGCACATTGAGATATGTAAGGGGATTACTCCTCTATTTTGGCCAATGCGAAAGGTGATCCCAATAAGAGAAAAGGAAATACCTGACAAGCCAGCCAATAATACAAGTCCAAATGAATAGTCTGACATAGATACCTCTTTTTAGTTACATGTTCAGTAATATTGAGTTAGGATTATAGAAAAGCCCCGCCATAGCTGCAGTAAGCAAGGTGGCCAGGGTAGCTGCCACTAATGCACGAAAGCCCAAACGTGACAGGTCACCCAGGCGTTCTGGCACCAGTGCTGCGATACCACCAACAAAGATGGCCAGGGAGGCAATGTGGGCAAATCCGGTGAGAGCGTAGGTGGTAACAACTATTGTACGAGGTTCAAGAACAACACCACTTTGCAGGACTGTTGCCAGATTCTGAAAAGCAGTTACCTCAGTTACGATGGCTCTACTGCCAATAATCTTGCTCACAATTGCTGCATCTTGAAAAGGGATACCCAGCAACAGAGTTATGGGGTAAAACAGATAGCCCAGCAGTCCTTCCAGAGTCCAATCAATCCCCATCCCGAACAATACATTTATCTGGGAGCCAACCAATATGAGAATCTTGTCAGCAAGTGCTACTAAGCCTAAAAATGCCAATAGCAGGGTAACGATACCAACTACCAGCTTTACACCTCCATTGGCGCTGGAGATTATTGCAGCTATGAGATTTGGCTCTTTTTTTTCTTCCGATTTAATATGCATTCCCAGTGTTGCAGGTATTTCTGTCTCTGGATAGATCAATTTTGACATAATGATGGCAGCTGGTGCATTCATAATAGAGGCTGATACCAGATGCGCCGCAATAGTGGGGAATTGATCCCGTAGCAGGAAGACATACACAGCCAACATGCTGGAAGCTATTGTCGCCATCCCTGCTGTGAGAACGGTGGTGAGCTCGGATTTGGTCATAGCTTTCAAATGGGGTCGGATTACCAGCGATGATTCAATCCCCACAAAGATATTCGATGAAGCACTTAAGGCCTCTGCACCACTAATTTTCATTAGACGCGTAAATAACCAGGAGAAGATCTGGATAATTCTGCTCATAATACCCAGATAGTATAGAATTCCCATTAGAGCGGCAAAAAATATGATCGAAGGTAGGGCTTGTGTGGCCAGGATGAATCCCAGTGATGACTCACCGCCCGGACCTGTGGTTCCAGGGCCTACCGCCAGTGGTCCAAATACAAAATAGGTTCCCGCAGAGGCGCTATCTAACACAGCAAGCACAACATCATTGATAAACAGAAAGAAACGCGATCCGATGGGAATCACAAATACAAACAGAGCAAATATTAACTGAAGACCCAGTCCCCATCCGATGACATGCCAATTCACGATTTTGCGGTTGTTCGATAGACTCCAGGCAATACCCATTAAAATAAATATGCCAATTAAATTTATCAGATATTGCATGTCTCAGCTCTCTCCATTGGAATCTTCATCGATAGTGAATCCCTCGACGGCCATTTTCTCGCGTACTACCAGTTCATCAATCCGTTTTGGAACGGCATGGACATCAATTGCTAGTGCTGGTGTGCTGAGCACATAGTGCATGGTGGCCAGTTGAAGTGAAAAGGACATATCCATGATCTCAACAGGATGTCCCAAGCCACCTGCAATGTTGATGATATCACCATTGGCCAACAGATAAAGGCGTCGTCCATCGGCCAAATGATATTCGTCAACTTTAGTACGTACGTTCTGAATGGAGACAGCCATCTTTTCCAAGGCAGGAATATCCAGCTCATAGCCAAAATGACCTGCATTAGAAAGGAAGGCTCCATCCTTCATTAAATTAAAGTGTTCTTCGCGAACAATACGTTCTTCGCCAGTGCAAGTAACAAAATAGTCACCCAACTCAGCCGCTTCGACAAGCGGAATGACCCTGAATCCTTCCATGCGTGCTTCCCAGGCTTTCCATGGATCTATCTCAGTGACAATGATCTCGGCACCCAGCCCATTTGCCCGTTGGGCTACTCCCCTGCCAACCCATCCGTAACCGATGACAACCACCGTCTTTCCAACTACGTTTAGATTGGTGAGGTTCATAATTGATGACCAGGTTGATTGACCTGTCCCATGGCGGTTATCGAATAAGTATTTTGAGCGTGCATCATTGATAGCCAGCGCCGGAAAAGTTAATTCGCCTCGGGCATGTTTTGCTAAGAGCCGATTTACTCCTGTGGTAGTCTCTTCACAAATTCCGGCTAGATGAATAGCATTTTGTGGGTGTTTGCCCAGATAATCACAGACGTCTCCCCCGTCATCGACGATGACATGCGGTTTACAGTCAGTGATTGCTGCCAGATAAGACTCGAATTCCCCAGGTGTTGCGTCGTGCCTGGCATAAACATGGATTCCCTTCTCAGCCAGGGCAGCACAGACATCATCCTTGGCAGAGGTGGGATTACTACTGGTGATCCAGACTTCAGCTCCTAATTTTTGAACAACCTCAGCCAGGTAAGCTGTCTTGGCTTCGAGATGGATACATATGCTAACTCGCTTTCCCTGAAAAGTACCTGCTTCAGCAAAGCGCTTTTTCAAACGATTCAAAACTCCCATCCAACGGCCAGCCCAGGCTATTTTCTCATGCCCTGACTTTGCGAGCTTAATGTCTTCAATTGCGTAACCTGGACCCATTAAAAAACCTTTCGTCTATTCAACCCAATTTGTACCAGTTCACGATTCTCCATTATCAACCAAAATAAGGGGGAAGAGATAAACAAATTATTTCTCAGGAATAGGGAGAACCTCCATTAGAGATTCCCCCCACATTCCTGAATTTGCAATAACCCGATCCAAAATATCTCAGCCGGATTATTTGCTGTGTAACTACTCGATTCTTAAAGCCAATGAGGAAGGACTGTCCCCTACAGCGTAGGTTGCCAGAATATTTTCGTTGGCATCCAGCTTTAGAACCTCGTCGTCAGCCCAGACGGAAAGGAAGACATTACCCTCGGTATCTGTAACAACACCAGAACCACCACTCCCCCAGAAGAAGTCACTGGTATCATTAACCATTGCAAAAGTGCTCCAATTGTAGGAAAGTAATCCAGAGCCCCAGACAGCCAGATAAGCCATATTA
>JABMPR010000132.1 GCA_013202895.1 bacterium
TAAACTGTTAATAATGGAGAATGTGACTAATAATAAGTATAAAATATGATATATGCATATGATAAAACCCATTATACCAACAATGTCATTATTCCTGAGTCATATTTAAAATGAAAATCGACACTAAAGGGGATAAACACTGTCCCGAATGACTTTCAAAATTAATCACGGGATAGGATTACGGATTATCGCAGGGGGCTTCCCTTATTGATCCAGCCCAGATCGCACAATGAACAATTTATTTGCTTCATTTGAGCATGATACATTAGCTAGCGTTATGGAAACAAAAGAGATCCACACCTGGATTGATGGAATATTCATATCAACCAAGCTGGTGAGAGAGCTAAATCAAATTAGGATGCAATATACTCTTGCTTATTTTGCCCGTTGAGATGAATAAGCTTTTCATGAAACCAGCGAATCTGATTCCAACTGATATAAAATACAATTTTACCATATTTCGACGTTTACGACTCCTGCCAATATTGGTCTATCTAATCCTTGTCAGCGAGTTTTGTCGAGCCGCTGATAATCCAGATCAAAACGCCATTGAGAATATTCATTTTGAAGTATCCTACTTGGGGATACCGCTATTGGATATGATGGGAGAGCTGAAAAAAAATGATAGCACAACCAGCGTTATATATGATAATACCCTACGCCCATTTGCAGATGTTTTCTTTGACTTTCATACAGTTTACCAGGTCATATATGAAAATGATAGCTACCGTCCTCTGACCTGGTTCAAAAAGATAGAGGAGGGTGATCTGGTTTTTGATATGGCCGTCAGCCGCGATCAATCAAGCTCCAGAGTTATTTACGAGGATGGGCAAACAAGTACAATTCCCGATGATGCCTTCACTATTTTCTCTGCTACTCACTATCTAGTGGCTAACGCCCATGAACCAGGATTCTTTCCCTTACAGATGCGTATCTTTGTTGATGGTGAGATCTGGTTGGCCGATATCGATCTACATGAAGTGATTGACGGTAATCGCAAGCCTTCCCAGGATAGACCAGAGCTCGTTCTAAAAGCAATATTGCACTATGAAAGTGGTACTCTGATAGAGGGTGGTAAAGATATGCTTTCCCGGACCATCGCCAGGGAAAATAATACGTTTTTGATTAAAGTCTCCCCTGAAGGCAAATTCCATGGAGCAGTCTATGGGAAATTTCCAAGAGCTGTTGAATTAAAACGGATTTACTAGTCTAAATGACGATTCACTTACTTTATATTCAGGATTGAATCTAGTAATTATAACGATCGAAAGATTAACCTAAGCTATCAGGTCAATTCAGTGGAATTCAAGTTTGGAAAGCGCCTTTCTTCATCGCATGTTGTCTGATTCTTCGTCGGGCGATGGGAGCACCCACCTTCATAGCTAAATCAATAATAGGTGTGACCAGTGGATTTTCCTGCTTACTGTAATGACTGTAGCGATCCCAGATGGCAGGCAACCAATGTAGATTGTGATCCCAGCAAGCGGTAAACAACTCGTGGTGCTGGGGCAGCATGTTCTCGTCGGCAAAATTTCTTGAACGCTCCAGACGTGTTGTTAAGAGGGGAGTAAACATCAAAGGAACGATCTGACTGCGATATTGGCGCAATGACTTCACAAGGTCCAGAGTTTGTTTGATATCTTCAAGTTCCTCTCCCGGTAAACCCATAATAATGGTAGAAACAGATACAATATTGTTTGAGCTGAGCAGCTGCATGCCATTTCTGACAACATTGGGCCATTCTTCTGCTGAAAAGGGGTGAACTTTGCCGCCCATATGTTTTCGTATCAGGTCCGGACTGCCTGTTTCAATACCAATTTGAAAATGAATCTCGGGATGTTTTTCACCGCCCAGGTCTAAAATATCAGCAATTGCCAGGATCACTTCCGGGGCACTTAGCACCGAGGCAAATGAAGCATGTACGGCTGTCACGTTCTCCACACCAGACACAGCATACACTTTTTCAAAAAGCTCAATTACTGCCTGACTATTTACTTTGACACCATCTGATTTGTAAAGCAGCACATCTTCACTTTGTAGAATCACATCTGAATTACCGTTGGCGACATTTAGCTGTATTTCTCGAAGGATCTTATCAAGGGGCAAAGAGCGCATTTTCCTGATGGAAGGTATACAATAAGCACAGTTCCTGCTGCATCCCCTGGTAACCTCAACCAAACCGGCTACCGTTGAATTAACAATATCCTTAATATCTTCATCTTTGGCATCCTCGCCTTGGATGACTTCCTTGATATCAGTCTCACCCTCCAAAATACGACGGAAAAGTTTTGGAACACTTACATCGCCCTCCCCGATCAGAACACAATCGATACCAAGGTTTTTTCGCTCCTCCGGATAGGACGATAATTGCCAGGCGCCCGGTCCTCCCAAAATTGTGAAGGGCTTATATTTTTTTACTGCCGGATTCGACATCAGTTTCCTGAGCATGAACGCCATACGAGCCTCTCCGGGGCTGGAATAGGTGGATGTTACAGGTCCGATACCTAATGGATCATTTGAGCTGATACCTAATATTTTTGTATCTGAGGTGATTACCTTATCTATTTCATCTGGATGTATTACGATAATATCTGCACTTGAAAAACCATCAGCGAGCAAGGCTGCCTCAATCTTTCTGAGACCATAGCTGGCCTGAAGAAGGCGGCTAGCTTCATTTGATGGAGCTGCGGGGCAAAATAATCGGTAAAACAGCCAATCTGGCATAAAGCTTTTTGGAAGACAGGCCATGAACCCAAAAGCCGTATTGCCCTTGTAGTTACTGGCCATCGTTTTTTCACAAGTTAAAATAATTTTATAACTCATGGATTTTAAAAATCTCCACTGATGTCAACCCCAATGCAACTTTGATAATGCTACCGACACTCATTTATTATATTTAACTAAGCTGCACCAGCTTTATTTCTCATCAAATGATTCATCCAGTCTTATTACACCAAGCTATTTGGAATGCCTTGAATGGAAGGCACTTATTGTCAATCAGTAAATGCTCCCAGTATTCAACTCTAAGTTATGGATTCTGGATGGGAGTGTCTAGCACACAGGGAACATATCCTGTCACTGAGGGAACATTTAGGTGGGTTTAATTGGAAGTTTTGATTTTAACCCCTATGTGAAAGGGTCGATAAACAAAGATGATGGTCTTAATTATTCAATGTCTTGAATTACTAACTTGGAACGGAGACTTATTTAATCTTCCACTATATGGTAGCCACAAACATTAAATAAATTCCAAAGGCTAAGGCGCCTGCATTGGCTGTTGCTGCGCATGTTGCAATCAATGAACTGAGTTTAGTGTCGCTGGTTTTCATTATCAAGTCCTTTCGGTTGTTTTCAATCATCATGACTGCTAATAGTTCAATACTTGTGCCAAAGGCTTAATTGCCTTACTAACTACATTAAATACATGAGGATACTAAGTTAATATAGAGAGAGGAGATGAGATCAGAGGCAATCTCTTTGATGTAATGCCATATCATAATGATATACCATAAAGAATCCCTAATATTCACCAAGACATATCAAGGTGGGCTTATTGATGGTCATATATGAGTAGGTTTTTTGTCACAAAAGACCACCAGCGTCAGTCTAATTACTTTCCCGACCCAGTATATGCCTGGGCTTGCAACGGGCGTTGCTAGGGCCGTAGGACAGGTACAATA
>JABMPR010000011.1 GCA_013202895.1 bacterium
AGAGATAGGTGCCAACAGGGAGGCGTTCGACAATAAATTTTCCATCAAGATCAGTTGCAGCACCCCGATTCGTTTCAGGAATTATGACGTTAGCTCCTATGATGGGCTGTTGGGTGGTTTCATCAAGAACGGTTCCTTGAATGGAGCCTGTACTTTGAGCTGACAGGGGGAGGGAGCTCATTATATATAGTGTTATTAGTAGGATATATCGCATGGTGAATCTCCAGATGTGCACGTATACTGTTTCCATAAAATCTTTCATACAGAAGCAATATAGATGCGACATTTCGGAATACAACAAAAATGCGCGTTATGCGCGTTATTTTTTATTTTATATCAATATGCAATTCCTATATGACTGTTATTATTATGCTAAGTGTTTGTTACTTTTTTGCGCGTTAAAACAGTTTTGGGTTCAATTATTTGTGCTGGCCGACACTGATAGAGGTGATTTGACCTTAAAAATGAAGAGGAGCAGTCCTGCCAGAATAAAAACCATGCTCAGGTTATAAAGGGGAATCGTACCAAATCTTTCTACAATGAGCCCTGCAACTGAGATATACACAATGATAAAGGGCGCGATTGCTGTATCAAGGGCTGCATAATACAACTTGTTGTCCCCACCCTCACCAGCGAACTCATAGACAAAGACCATAAATGAAGACTGAGCAGCCCCGAAAGCCATCCCAACGAAGACAAAAGTCAGGTATGCCATCCAGGGCTCAGTAGCATAAATTGCGGTTAACCCGGCCAGGAAATGTCCCACAAAAAAGCCACTAATAGCCATCTTTCGACCATAAATGTCACCTAGATATCCAAATACAATATTGAAGATGGCCTGACCAACAACCAGGAAGAACGTAAAGGTTCCAGCAGCGCTTAATGGCAACCCAAAACGCGACTGAAGATCCACACCATAAAAAGCCAGTGGCATCATGGTGGCTGCTGCCAGCGCCCGGCTATAAATATAATGACGGAAGTTTTTATCACCGATATAGATGTCCTTTAAACGATGCCACCAACGATCGACCTTTTTAGCTTTTACTTCAGGTACACGAATAACTCTCATAAAAATGAAGAAGACATTCCCGATCAGAATCGCGGCAGTCATGATCAGAAATGCAACACCGAAATTGCGTGGGAAGCTCAAAGTTTCCAATGCCAACACTTCCTTAAGAACATACCCCCCCGCCATTCCAAGAATCGCATTAACTGTGAAGGTGATTCCAAAAAACCGCCCGCGTTTACCCGGTATTGTTACCGACGCAAGAAAATCAGCCCAAACCGGAACAAGAAATCCGACTCCCAATGACCATATCACCCACAAGCCCAGATAAACCGAGATGCCAGCCTGGCCATCCACCTCGAACACATAATAGGTAAGACCAATGAGCAGGGCTATTGGCGCCATGGCAAAGTGCATGCCCACATTCAGTTTTTTGATATTGCTAGCGTTCCTAAAAAGCGTTGCCGAAAGCAGCTGTGGAACCGCAACCAGTAAAATGAAACCGCCAGGGATCAAACCCAGGACAAACGCGGAGGCTCCCATTTGGGCCAGGAACATTGGGATAACTGAATTCATATTATGGAATGCCATTGCAAAACCCCACATGCCCTCACCACAAGCATTAAAAATGGTATTCCGTGTATGAATCTTTTGAGGATTTAAGGCTTCCATGCCAGGAATGTAATCTAATGTTTCAGATCAAATAATCTTTTGATTATGCAATTTTGAGTGAAACCTTTGCGCGCATGAGGAGCCAATATGTCAATACTAATTGATTCAACAGATCTGAAACAAATACAATCAGCCTGTGAGTTTGGCTGGGTCAAAGGCATTACCACAAACCCTCTTTTACTGGAACAATCGCCAATGGCTGGCAAAACGCTGCTTGTCTCGCTCAAGCTCCTGACACCTGGACCGATATTTTACCAGCTCATGGCGCAAAATTTCGAAGAAATGTTAGATGAAGCATATCTGGTGCAAGAGATTCTAGAGCAGCAATTGGTCCTCAAACTACCCCCTAACGATCTGGGCTTCAAGGTTTGCTCCCAGCTATCCACAAAAATTGCTTGTTGCCCCACGGCTATCTATTCACCATCTCAAGCCCTGGTTGCCCGGGAGTCCGGTGCCCAATACATTGCCGTCTATGTAAATCGGGCTACCCGTCTTATGGGCGACGGGATAAAGTTGCTTCGGGATATTTCAACTATCCTAGCAGACAGTGCCACTGAGCTGTTGGCAGCCAGCCTCAAATCACCAGAGGAAGCTGTTTCAGCTAGCATCGCCGGAGCTCAACATCTAACCCTACCCTATGAGACCTTAATTCAGATGTCGAAAAATGAATTGAGTGAAGAGGCTATTCGGCAATTCCGGGATGAGGGTGTGGGTATAGGTCGATAACTTCCTGCATCATTCTGAGAGAGTGCGTCAAAGAATCTTGATGTTTTAGCTGTGATTCATTATTGATCACGATTCGCTGGTGATATTCATCACCTTGTTCAGGATGACAGACGCTGCGAGATTAATACTTACTAAACCAGACCCAAAAGGATTGATCTATATTTTGTATCAGCGTCATCTGATCGACTGAGCAAAATAATAGGAACTTTAGCCCCCACGACGACCCCTCCAACCTTGCAGCCCCCCAAGATTGATAATCCTTTTACCAGGTGATTGGCCGCTGTTGTATTGGGCATGAGAAACACATCTACTTCGCCTGCTATTTTTGAATCAAGACCTTTTTGCCGGGCAGCCGCAGCGGAAAGAGCTACATCCGGGGCAATGGGACCTTCAATTCGTAATACAGATTGTAAACTGGCTACCACATTATGGGCAATAACCGTCTCAGGAATCTTTTCATTGACCGTTTCCACGAGTGTTATCATGGCAAATCGAGGTTCTGAAATATTCAGGTATTGCAGGTAATTTGCAATATTCTGGATAATGTGCTTATAGACCTGTTCGTCGAATTTCAAATTTATCCCACCATCGGATATAAACAGCAATTTGTGGTAGGCTGGCGATTCAACAACAGCAATATGGTTGAGCAGCTCTCCCTGCCTCAAGCCGGTTTTCTTATTTAAAACTGCTTCTAGCATGGTGCTGGTGGAAAGCTTGCCCTTCATCAGTAAATCAGCTTGCCCCTGATGAATAAGATTCACAGCATCTCTGGCCGGGGATTCGGTGTCAATAATTTCGAATTTCTCAGATTGCTTTGACACCAAAGCACTGATTATTGATCCCTTACCGAGGAGAATAAATTGAGCGAGTTCCTCTTTTTGGGTCCTGCCAGCCGCTTGCAGGAGGATTGAATCTTCTGCTGCTGCCAGTGCTATTCTTTTGGGTGTCTGGTTTTTTACTAAACTTTGAAGTTCATTAAAACTTGAGATCATCTTCATCTTACTCAAATAAAAAGTGGCTGCCCACCAGATTTAATGATTGACAGCCACAAATAGTTAATAATCATTATTTCAAAGGGGGTTGCTATTCCCCCAGGAAGGAACGGATACCGAATTTTATAAGTAGCTGTTGGGTATCAATTTCATCAACTGCGGTACCTTTTTCAAAATTGTATTCTGTCTCAATGGAAAGACCTACGTTTTTAGCCAGATTGAGAAGTACTCCGACACTGGCAGTAAGACCTAGTTCCTGGTCATCCCTCTCGATTTCTTCGTCATCTTCAACCACCTTTCTTACCAAATAATTTGCTCCCGCTTTGACAAAGGGTGTGAACTCGCTCCGATTCCCACCAAGGAAGAAATAAATTCTTGGTCCCAGATATCTATTTATGTCAAGTGTGACAGTTGGGTCATCCATATCGCCAGATTCATGCATTGCCCGATAATATCCGAATTCAAGCCCTCCTGCAAATTGGGGGAAGAAAAAAAGCGCTCCGTCAATTCCAAGATTCCAAAGTGAACTTCTATAATCCTGACTAAGATCGGTTTGATAAGTTCCGGAACCTGAAATCATAATTGTTCCAGACCCCCGTGAAGTAGAATAAGATGAAGGGGAATTCCCGGCTATCAGACTTCCAGCCAGAGAGATCACCACGATTACGAATAAATATTTTTTCATATTTCACTCCTTTTGTTTGTTGCAAACACCAATAAAAATTAGACATACAGCATTAATTAGTTGTGATTGATATCATTTTTTGAATTAGTGAAAAAAATCAAACACTTTAATCTTCCGATCTAAACTTTGTAATTCGAACATCTGTGCGTGTCAGCAAGCCTTCTTTGACCATGGGCTGGATTCGCTGAACATACTTATCAATTTTCTCTTTTCGACCAATAAATTCCAGGACAAGTGGCAGATTTTCAGAAAGACGCAGAATTTTCATTGAATGAATCTCACCGTGTGCACCGAAACCTTCTCGACCTCGTATGACCGTCCCCCCGGACAAACCACTTTCCAGAGCGACCTCAAGCAGTAGCTCGTGGAGTGCACGGCCTTCATGCTTATCGGTATCACCGATAAAGATACATAGCTTTTGTCCTGAATAATCATCCTGCATAATTGGCTCCAGAATTTGATCACCACAACTTAGCGATACTTACCCCTGCCCACACAGCAATAAGTGTCCCTAAAACATTCGTCAGAATATTGTATATGGCGAACATCCATTCACCATTGCGCATGAGGCTCACGGTTTCCAATGAGAAGGTTGAATAGGTTGTAAATGCACCGAGTAGTCCTACTAATACAAACAATCTCAGCTCCGCGCTCACAATCACCTTCTCCAGAAAAAGGGTTGCCAATAGTCCTACTGCAAAGCTTCCCAGGAGATTAACAGAGAGGGTCCCCAGAGGGAAGCGGTCGCTAAATTTTTGAGCAATGCCACTGATCCAATAGCGACCAAGCGCTCCCATAAAACCACCCAGACCGATACTGATTACTTTGCCTAAATCCAGCAAATCAGAAACCTTTCTCTCTTAGCGGCGGAATCAGATAAACCTCATCGTGTTCCACAAGCTGCATGTGTTTAAAATAAAACCAACCCGCTCCTGCAGAAATAATTGATAAGATGATCCAGGGCAAGCCCAGATCACCCAGGCTGGCCGTTTCTTCCATTTCAGCTATGAATAGGCCTGTAAATGAGGAAAGGTTGAAGAGTCCATGAACCACTACGGGAATTAAGATATTCCCGGTCTTTACCATAAGCCATGATAATAGAAGTGCTAAACTTAAGAGTTCCAGGAAAGCCGGCAGATAATAAAGATAGGCGACATGAAACAGGGCGAAGACAACAGTTGGTACTACGATAGCAGGTATTAGTGAGCCATAGCGATAAAACAGACTCTGCTGTAATATTCCTCTGAAAATGAACTCTTCCACAATGGGTGCCACCAAGCTCCCCGCAATAATCAAAACCAGGCTATCCCAAAACCCACCTTGAGATATCTCAAATTCCATCTGGTTTAGAAAATCAGGGATGGGGAAGTACGGAAGCACTAATACTTCAAAAATCGAAACTAAACCTACGGCCCCGATCACTATCACCCCTGCCATTACAAGTGTTATCGGTGAAATAGAAGCTAGAGGTAGAACTTGCACAATCGGTATGCCGCGCTGTTTTAGAATGAAGAAGGGGGGCAGCAAAATAAGCATTTCACTGATTAGGATGACCAACCGATCCAAGATAACAGGATTTTCCGTTTCAGATAGGATACCTTGAAATGTGAGGCTCACAAAGAACCCTAAAAACATGCTTGCAGCAACTAATAAATATGCTTCTCGAGGAATAAAAATGTGGAGCGGTCTGCTCATATGGCTTGATCCCGGACTATTAAATATGAAAAAGGGGTGAAAACGAAGCTTGATTGAACAACCTTCACTTCCACCCCGAAAAACCTCACGCCTTCAGATTATTCTTTTATAACCCAGACTTTGACTTCAGCCTTGATATTGGCGGCAATTTTCACGGGAACGTTGTAAATACCCAATGCCTTGAGCGGCTCTTCCAACAGAATGTCGCGCTTATCGATCTTATATCCCTTATCCGCAAGCAGCGTTGAGATGTCTGCAGCAGTAACAGCGCCAAATACCTTGTCCTCATCTCCAACCTTTACGGAAGTTTCCAATGATAAGTTTCCAAGTTTTGCAGCGAGTTGTTCTGCCAATACGGAGGCTCGTGCATTTCTATTATCTTTAAGCTTTTTCTCTTCATCAAAGATACGAGAAAAACTACGAGTAGCCGGATAAGCCAAATTCTGGGGAATCAGATAATTACGGGCAAAGCCAGCTTTTACGTTGACTGTTTCTCCAGCCTGCCCCATGGATTCTACATCTTCTCTTAAAATAATTTTCATGATCAGATCCTCTTCCTTAGGCGTTTTTTACGTCATTAGTATAAGGCAGCAAGGCAATGTTCCTGGCGCGTTTTATCGCCGTCACCAATGATCTTTGATGGCGAGCACAAGTTCCGGTTATACGGCGAGGTAAAATCTTTCCCTGCTCGGTGATAAAACGTCTCAGCAAAACAGGGTTTTTATACTCAATTTGCATTTTCTTGGTTTCACAAAATTTGCAGATCTTTTTTCTGTAGGTGAACATTTTCATAATGAATACTCTCTTTCTCTAATCCTGCCGATCACTCTGCATCCGCAGGCTTATCAGCTTCTTCTTCGGCGCCATCAGTAGTATCTTCTTCAATTGATTCAACTACCTCAGCGACTTCTTCTACCGCAGCCAGCTCGGTTTCCTCGAGCGTGTCAGCAACATCAGGTTTTTCAGCTGTTTCAGTTTCCAAGTCCGCCTCAGGCTCATCCGTTG
>JABMPR010000133.1 GCA_013202895.1 bacterium
CCGCAGAAGTGGATGAAAAAGCTGCTCCTAAGAAGAAAAGCACCAAAGCTGCTGAAGAAGTAGTTGAAGAGACTACCGGGGAAGTGGTTGAAAAAGCTGCTCCTAAGAAGAAAAGAACCAAAGCTGCTAAAGAAGTAGTTGAAGAGACTACCGTGGAAGTAGTTGAAAAAGCTGCTCCTAAAAAGAAAAAAACCACAGCCACTAAAGCAGTAGTTGAAGCGTCTTCAGAAGATGTGGTTGAAGACACTACTGAAGAAGCTGCTGAAAAGGAATAGCTCCTTTATAAGCTGAATGATTGGGATCGGTTATCCGTCCCCATTTGAAAATAATAAAGGCGGCGCCCACTATGATCTATTTTGGTGCGTCGCCTTTTCTTTTGGTATAGGATTTGTGCCTGATCTCATCTAAATCTATATTACTACGATGCTAAAGAACCTGCTTACAAGAGATCTACAGATTAAATTCGGATCACTGTTTCTGGCAATTCTACTTTGGTTTTTCGTTGTCACTGATATTGAATACTTTTTTGATCTCGAAATCCCATTAAGATTGGAAGGACTTCCTGAAGAGAAGGCTTTTAATAATGAGATCCCGGAACTAATTACTGCCAGATTTCGAGGCAAGGGTCATACATTACTTTGGGCTAATATGACCATGCCTTTATCTGAAACCGGTTTGGTTTTAGATTTATCAAAAACCAAGAATACCCAAATCTACTTCTTAAACGAATATTTTAACGATCATCCAGATAAATTTATCATACCCAGGGATTACAATCTTGATCTTATCTATATCGTTGAACCAGAGTCGATCTGGGTCAGTGTCGAACAAATGTCTCATAAAGAATTGAATGTCAAGGTTCAAGCAGAAATTACACCCTCCCTGGGATATATGATGGTGGGGGATATCCGCGTAGAGCCCACCAAGGTGACCGTCCATGGTCCTGCCTCCATGTTGTCCGATATGACTAGCATTACTGTGCCACCATTGAAATTAACAGACGTAAATACCGATGTAGAGCTAAGTTTGCCAATTTCTCTGGAGCCCATGCAATTATTCAGTTTGGACACTGAGGTGGTCACACTCACAGCCGATATCCAGAGTATTGGATCAGTCGAATTTCATAACATATCCATACGACTGGAAAATGTCCCTCGGGGTGTTGAAGTGTCAGTCATTCCACAACTCATTGGCTTGGAAGCTGAAGGTGGTCTGGATCGATTATTGGAACTTAATCCAGAAGATTTTACGGTGAGTTTTGACTATGGATCCAACTGGAGTCCAGAGAATCAACTATATGTCCCAGAAGCTGTATTGCCCATGGGCGTTCAACGTGTAAGTCGTTTTATTCCAGAAAAAATAGAAATCGTCCAAAAATAAATGCACGAACCAGTAATTCTGGGAATCGAAACATCCTGTGACGAGACAGCCGCAGCGCTTTTTCGCGGCCACGAATTACTGCATCACATTACCGCAACACAGTTGGTGCACACTGCTTATGGCGGTGTAGTTCCTGAATATGCTTCCAGAGAGCATAACAAATTATTGGGACCTGTTATAAAAGGGGTACTGGAACAGGCTGAATTCAATCTTCAGGATATTGATAGTATTGCTGTCACACAAGGACCGGGTTTGGCTGGAGCCTTACTTGTTGGCCTAAGTTATGCCAAGGGTTTGGCATTGGGTCTGGATATACCACTTTATGGTATCAATCATATTGAAGGGCATATCTTTGCCAATTTTATAGGTCAGTCTGAATTACCTACGCCATTTCTTTGTTTGCTGGTATCTGGTGGACATACCCAACTCATTCATGTAGAAAGTATCCACACATACAAACTTATTGGGCAAACACGGGATGATGCCGCCGGAGAGGCTTTTGATAAGGTAGCTAGACTACTTGGAATTGGTTATCCCGGGGGACCATTAATCGACAGAATCAGCCGTGATGGGAGTCGGAATTTTCATCACTTCCCGAGAAGCTCATTCCCTGAAAGTTATGACTTTTCATTTTCCGGACTAAAGACAAATGTTCTACAATACATCAGGAAACAGAATGCTGGTTTTATTCACAGCCATCTCCCTGACATCGCTGCCAGTTTCCAGGAAGCGGTTGTGGATGTCCTCTCAAAACAAACAATGCAAGCGGCAAGGGATCTGGGCTTAGATCGAATTGTTTTGGCAGGTGGAGTCGCCGCAAATTCACGCTTAAGAGAACGTATGTCAGAACTGACACAGGATGAGAGCATTGAACTATTCCAGCCGGATCTCCGCTATTGTACAGACAATGCAGCTATGATCGCCTTTATGGGATATTGGAGAGCATTGGTGGATGAGCCTGATCAATTGAACATTGCTGCCTTTCCGAATTTGAAACTTAGTTTTGGCGTTTAAATGAACCTACCATTTGGATTTTCAGTTCAGGCTGATTTTCATGGCGAGTTCTTGTTGTTCAGTGCACTACTGATCGCTCTCGTCTTTGTCATATTCATCACTAACAGACGGCACACCGGATCCAAAGATCAACTCACAGGGAGTAAGCTTTGGATTATTCTCATCCTGAGGATTGTTTCAGTGATTATTTTGCTGCTCTTGGTCATGGATCCTCAGGTAACACTTGAGCGCACCCGCCTCATGTCCAAAAAGATCGCGGTTGTGGTAGACCATTCTCGCAGCATGAACAATGCCTGGGACGGGGAGACAGATCAACTAATTGGTTCTATCGAAAACACTATCAAAACTTTGAAAGATAATCATGAAATTGAATTATGGAGTATGGATGGGGAACTACTGAATTCCGGAGTGGAAGAATTATCAAAGACCGTAAGTGTATTTAACTGGTCCCCAGATATTTATGAAACTCAGCCTGATCACAACACCTATAGCGCGGTGTTTCTTATTTCGGATGGCCATTTGAATGGTGGGCGATCACCCCTGGATCTGTCCTGGTCAGAATCATTGCCCATTTATCCTGTTTACCCACTCATGCCTCATACCAGTGTGGAGTTGAAATTCATCAATTCATCTTATTCACGCGATATAGAACACCAAAATCTATATGAGATTGAAGTAGAATATTTTCAGGAGGGACTAGGCGGAAGAATGGCAAACATCATAGTTCAAGATGAGTTTGAGCAGGTTCTTGGACAAAGTCCCGTCAAATTGATTCAGAGCTTTGGTAAGCTGATAATCCCAATTCAGGTGGGAGGTGCTGAAATTCATAGATTGAACATTTCTTTGGAGCTGGAGAATGGTACACTGCGATCGGATAATTTATTGCTCATCGAGGAGCACCCACCACTCTTAAATGTCCTGCTCTTGAGCGACCGGGTGAACGATCTGCATAAATTTCTTTTGATGAATCTTTCAGACAGTCTCTACCAGATATATAGCGTGGTGGGAACAAAGGCTCAAAATTTGGATTTTATGTCTTCCCTTTCTGGGCAGGACCTAGATCTCATTCTGCTGAATCAACCGGGTGAGCAATTCCTGGACGGACCCGTAATTGATTTGCTTCGATCTGCAAGGGATGCCTTTTGTCCAATAATAGTCTTCAACGATGGCGCTGAACCTGTTGAGAGTAGGTGGCTCAATCTAATAAAGTTGGAACAGTCAAAAGTAAAAGTGCCAGGCGAGGTTCGAACACCATATTGGAGTAATAATTCCAAGGGGCATCCGTTTTATCTTGGATTGCTAGGCCGCGGATTTTCAGCTGAAGAAATGATCAAATTTCCTCCAATCCGACAGGAAGAATACTTTCTAAGATTTTCTGGAGCCACTATGCTGGAGATGGGGTCGAGCACTGTGAATGACCCGGTTTTGATTTTAGGGGATACGCCGCCTTTAGCCGTGTTTAATGGTTCAGGATACTGGAAATGGTTTTTCAGTCTTCAATCTCGATCTGCTTTTGGAGGGTTGTGGGAATATCTACTTCTTTATTTGGAGGACATATCAAATTTTAAACCCGTACTTATCGATCTTCCAATGGAGACGGCGGCAACCGGTTCGTACATCACAGCCGAGATATCAATAAAAGATCTGGATAAGAAAAATATTACGACTGCTGAGCTAAGAGTATGGC
>JABMPR010000134.1 GCA_013202895.1 bacterium
AAAATATCATCTTGAGTCAAACAATTATCCTGGTTTTTATGTGGTGCAGGAGGTGGCTCAATGCTAATATTTCCCTTGTCTTCAGTCATGAGTATTTTTTGTGTTAATAATTGCCGTATTACTTTGTCCCGTGCCAGTAATTCAGCATCTTTTTTAAGGCTAAAATACTGTCTCCCATCGATCCAGGTTTCATCACACACCGATTGGGTCGATAATGGATGCCCAGTCCAAACCACAAAGTCGGCGTCTTTGCCTTCTTCTAGGGAACCGACCCATTTATCAATCCCCAGTTGTTTAGCTGGATTGATCGTGATGGCATTAAGAGCATCAATCTCTGACATTCCACCATACTTTACACCTTTTGCGGCTTCCAGATTCATCCTTCGGGCAAGTTCATAGGAATCACTGTTGAATGACATCAGAACTCCGGCAGCGTGCATGAGAGCCCCATTATAAGGAATTGCATCATATACTTCAAATTTGTAAGCCCACCAATCAGAGAATGTGGAAGCCCCGGCACCATGTTCCGCAATCCTCTCCGCAATTTTGTAGCCTTCCAGAACATGTTGAAAGGTTCTGACAGTAAATCCAAAATCCTCAGCAACTCGCGTTAACATAAGTATTTCGTCTTGTCGATATGAATGACAGTGGACCAGGCGTTTACCTTCAAGAACCTCTACTAAAGCATCCAACTCTAAATCTTTTCTGGGGGGGATCAGGGTTGTTCGCCATTTTGATTTTTTATCATATTCCTGCCAGTTTTTTTTGTAATCCCTGGCTCGTGTAAATGCATCTCTGAGAATCTGCTCTACACCCATCCGGGTTTGTGGATAGCGTGTATTGACATCATCTCCCCAATTGGATTGCTTCACATTCTCGCCCAGGGCAAACTTGATTCCCCTCGGCGCATTGCTTAATAATAAACCCTGGGCATTTGAACCCCAGCGCAGTTTTATAACTGCATTTTGTCCGCCAATAACATTTGCAGAGCCATGCAAAATATTGATTGTCGTCAATCCACCAGCCATTTCTCGATAAATACTTATATCATCGGGATCGAGCACGTCTTGAATGCGTACTTCTGAGGTAACACTCTGTGCCCCCTCATTTATGGAAGACGCAGCGGTATGGCTATGAGCATCAATAAGACCAGCGGTGACGAACTTTCCACGACCATCAATGATCAAGTTGTTGTTCCGCGGAATTTCAATATCCCGGGCAATTTTACTAATTTTGCCATCAATAATGAGCATATCCCAATCTTTGAGTATACCTTTTGGACCAGATGTCCAAAGCGTGGCATCGTTGATGAGAATAGAATGAACCTGTTCAGGAATTTCCTCAAAGCCATAAGCGCCTTCAGGATAGACAAGCTTTACGCTGCTGGTAGATTCTGCAATGCTTTTCTTTCCGTCCCTTTTGGAGGCAGCAAAATTCGTTGCCATCCAGGAGAATTCAGCGTCACTTGAATTAAGGACAGTCCCAGCTAAAATGTCGTTTTCTAATCTTCCAGTAAATCTGCTAACACCTGGAAAATCCGTGGCATTCAATTTCAGACTCCATGTGAGTTGATTGCCATCTACCTTTAAGCGTTCTAAATCAACATCACTTGAATCGAATCTAATTGTTCCAGAAAGCTTAGAATGATGGCTCTTAAATTCTAATTGACCCTTTAATCCATTTACTGAAAGGTCCCATATACCGGGGAGGAGAATTTCAGGCGTCGGTTTTACCTCATATTTTTGACCCCTAATCCAAATTGATCTTACATGTGTTGAATCATCAAAATAGTTGCCGTCCACAATCACAAAATTGGCGTGATATCCTGGTTTTATTTTACCGTGTGTATCTGATAAGCCAAATTGGCCTGCAGGATTGGTTGTAAGGGCGGCCAGGGCAGCTTCTTCACTCAAGCCGCGTTGCACTGCCAGGGAAAGATTCCTTCGAAATTGCTTGTGGTTTTTTAATCCGCTGGAAGTCAACGCAATACGCACTCCTGATTTCACCAACTCAGCTGCGTTGTTCGGCGCCAGGTCCCAATGTTTTAGTTGTTCTGTCGTGTACTGAAAAGCACGATGTGGATTGGCAATATCTGGATTACCTGGGAAGTTGATTGGAAGAATTATAAATGGATTTGCCTTTGCTATTTCAGTTAGACGTCGATACTCAAATCCTGATCCCTTTAGCCAGAGATTAAGTCCAAATTCATTGGCAAAATCAATTGCCCTGACAGCGGCAGTTTCTTGTCCCGTCTTGAGTAAAAATGGAGAATTATTTGAACGAGCTTCAGCAAGTACGTCTAAAGCCAAATTTTCTTTTATAGATTCATTTTTATCTGGATACTTGGAGTATATGGCTTGAGATTTCCCATACCATTCTGCATCGTAGAGTGTTTGACGCATAACGGCGATGGTTCCCAGCAAGGCACTCGGATAAGCATTTGAATCCCGTCCTCTGGTTTTAAAATCCACGACCTGACTGATAGATGGAACAGTAATAGAAGCAGCATCATCCAGATCTATTAGAGAGGATTGTCCCCGAAAAATCCCATCATCAGGAACGGCTTGAATGTGGGTAAATCCTAATGCACGAAGATCTTTAACCACGCTATCCGCAAGCTCATAATAATCTGCGGCCACCCATTCGGGGTGAACCA
>JABMPR010000135.1 GCA_013202895.1 bacterium
ACTAAATCAGAGATTTCAACCTATACCCAGCCAGATGAATTCGAGCAATTTATTACTGAAACAGGGGTATTAATGATTGCACCCACAATTGGTACCATGCACGGTCCCAACAAGGGTAAACCGGGGACCAAGGTCAAGCTGAATATTGAACTTGCCCATGAATTATTGAAAATCGCAGATCGCATTCAACCTCAAACTATTTTTGTTGCCCACGGTGCCTCCACCCTTTATCCACAGGTAGTCGAGTATGCCATTGAACAAATTGAAAATCTGGGCACCGGGATGAATGAGAAATATGGACAGACCTGGAAAAACTTTGTGGGAACAGACTGGGAACAGATCCAAGGTCTCATTGGAGCAGGTTTTGCCAAAATCAATACAGATACTGAGAACCGTCAAACATTCCTCAGTGCCCTCCTGGGTGCGGTGAAAGAAAATGCGGCAAAGGTTGATATTCGCTGGTATGATAAGAAAACCACTGATGCATTGACGCAGAGCTATCTGGTAAAATTGATCATGGCAGGTGACTACGGTGTCTGGCATGAACCAAAGATCAATGTTGATAAATTTAAATTCGACCTGCATGATTCCCTGGCTGATTCACTTGAAAACGCCAAATAACTCACTTTACTGGAAAGATTCAATTGCCTAAACATGTGAAAGATCTCGCAGTAAAGGGTAAAAAAGTCTTCGTCAGAACAGACTATAATGTACCTCTGGATGCTGAAGGCCAGGTAAGCGACGATTTTCGTATTCGCGCATCGCTGCCCACAATTGAGCATCTCCTAAAAGAGGGCGCAGCCGTAATTCTGGCTTCCCATCTGGGACGTCCAAAAGGTGTGGTGGTTCCCGAAATGAGTCTTGCTCCAGTTGCCCAAATTTTGGCCGAACTGGTTCATGCAGATGTTCTATTTGCACCTGATTGTGTGGGAGATGAAGTTGTGGCATTGGCCGCTGATCTGGAGCCAGGACAAATTCTATTATTGGAAAACCTACGTTTTCATGCAGCTGAGACATCAAATGATCCTGATTTTTCCAGAGAGTTGTCAACCCTGGCAGATATTTATGTAAATGATGCCTTTGGTACCGCTCACCGAGCTCATGCTTCCAATGTTGGAATGGCAGCCCATTTCCAGGAGAAAGCCGCTGGATTTCTTCTCATGCAAGAAATCGATTTTCTGGTAAAGGCGATTGAGGCACCTCGGCGACCATTTACGGTGGTCTTGGGTGGTTCAAAAGTCAGTGGGAAAATTGATCTTCTCAAGCGTCTGGCTGAGATTGCTGACAACATTCTTATTGGCGGCGGGATGGCATTTACCTTTCTAGCTGCACCTCCCTTGAACCACAATGTTGGTTCATCACTTGTGGAGGAAGACCGTCTAAAGTTCGCATCTGATGTGATTGACTTATGTCTGAAAAAAGGTGTAAATCTGGTTCTGCCTTCAGATTGTATCGCAGGACGGGAGATAAGTGAGAATGCCGATAGTTTGGAACTACCGATCAGAGCCTTGGAAGACGATCTAATGGGACTCGACATTGGTGGTCGCACCATTGAATCTTTCAAAAATATATTAGATATTTCAAAAACGGTCCTCTGGAATGGACCCATGGGTGTTTTTGAAATGACGCCCTTTCAGGAAGGGACTTTAGCTGTTGCTCGGAAACTTCAAGAAATTACTAAAAATGGAGCAACGACCATTGTTGGTGGTGGCGATAGTGCTGCAGCTTTGAAGAAATTTAAGCTGGATGGTTGTGTCACACATACATCTACAGGTGGTGGGGCATCATTAGAATTATTAAGTGGTATAAGTTTACCCGCTTTTGAAGCTTTGAAAGGAACTAAATAATTGAAAAGAAATATGATAGTCGCTGGTAATTGGAAGATGCATTTCGGTCCCAAGGAGGCCGCAGACTTCGCAGAATCATTACGTATTAATTTATTGGACACCCATGGGGTGTCGGTTATTTTATGCCCGCCATTTTTGGCATTGAAAACGGTTTTTGACGCAGTATATGGCAGTGAGCTTCAGGTCGGAGCCCAAAATATGCATTGGGAAGAATCTGGAGCGTTTACCGGTGAGATCACTGGAGCCATGATACGTGAAACCGGAGCTGAGTATGTGATCCTGGGTCACTCTGAAAGACGCCATGTGTTTGGAGAGAGCGATGAATGGATTAATAAAAAAGTTCACAGGTCTTTGAAATCAGGTTTGATCCCAATATTTTGTGTTGGTGAACAAATTAATGAACGGGAAGCCAAAGAAACTGAAAAGGTGATCGCCAGACAACTCCGAGAAGGACTTAAAAACCTTAGTGAAGCTGATATGGAAACGGTCATCATTGCTTATGAACCAGTTTGGGCAATCGGTACGGGTCACACAGCTACACCAGAACAGGCAATAGCAGTTCACGCCTTTATTCGCAGCGCCCTGAAAACCCTGTTTAACGAAAACGTAGCTGAATCCACGTGGATTCTTTATGGTGGGAGTGTCAAACCTTAAAACACTAAAGGATTATTGTCCGATAAGGACATTGATGGGGCTCTGGTCGGAGGAGCAAGCATGAAACTTGAATCCTTCAAAGGTATCATCGATGAAGCCGGAGCGATCGAGTAGGAGAACTCATGACATTTTTGTACATTTTACTGGTAATCATTTCCCTATCACTTATGCTGGTTATTCTTATGCAATCCAGTAAGGGTGGGGGTTTGGCAGGAACTTTTGGTGGAGGCAACACAGCCAGCGCACTATTTGGCGGTGTTGGTGCCGGAAATTTCCTTACAAAATTAACCTCAGGGCTTGCTATCGCCTTTATGGTGATCATTATTCTGATTGGCATTCTTAATAAGGGCGGTTCTTCCGATCGGAGTGATTTCCAAAAAGAACTCCAGGAAGAAATGTTTATCCCTGGAACCCAATTCGAAGCTGCAAGTCCAGCTGAATCAGGACCACCGGCCTCAGCAGGTGCTCCAGCAACCTTACCTGGAGAATCCGGGACAGAGACTTCCTCCGAAGAATAGATTTTTGCCGAGGTGGTGGAACTGGTAGACACGCTGTCTTGAGGGGGCAGTGAGCTAACGCTTGTGCGGGTTCGAGTCCCGCTCTCGGCACAGCGGATCCATTTTTAAAAGCGACGATTCAGTCGCTTTTTTTGAAGATTTTCGAATTGTTCAACAGTTAAAGACGGAATCCCCCCACCTGCAGATCATGGGTGAAAAATATCTGGCATGACTTGATTGTTCGGGTCTTGCTAGCGCTTGCGGATGTAAACGACTTTATGGTAGAAGCTAACAGCCTGTGCCTTAACACTGAAATCTGCGGCTCCACCCGCATGGCGGGTAAAGAATAGATTGTCATCAGAA
Source organism: bacterium (assembly GCA_013202895.1). Lineage (GTDB taxonomy): Bacteria > Fidelibacterota > UBA8477 > UBA8477 > JABMPR01 > JABMPR01. The sequence continues at coordinate 3,362 of JABMPR010000135.1, forward strand.
AATTGAATCTTTCTGGAAATAACTCGCCCGTCTACCAGGCGCGCCACGACGTGGTCACCATTTTTCACACTGGCTGCCGGTGACATGATCATAACATCACCGTAACGGGTATATGGGTCAATCAGAGCATTCCGCTCCTCATCAATTATAATTGAGTATGCGAGAGGATCTTCAATATCGGGTATCCCCTTCAGAGCATGCACCGGTTTTTGGCTTATGCTTCCATTGCGTCGAAAAAAATCTTTGCTGCCAGCCTGGGTCCAGGTATACACTTTGACGGTCTGTCTAATGTTTTGTAAGGGTATATACGGAACCAGGGTGTCCTGTCCCTCAGCCACCCAATCAACACTCAATCCAGAATCGGTTTTACTAATTTTGATCTGACGTCCAGCAAGTTGGGCCAGGTGTCGCAGACTGTTCTTCCGGGGAGTGGTTTTACCCGTTCTCCAACGACTGATTGATGAGCTCTTAATGCCTGTAAGTTTGGCAACTTCATAGTCAGAAAGACCCAATTCATCGATGGTGTTTATTGCAAAATCGCGGAAATTGTTTTCCATGTTTTTAATCTAATGGAGCTCGTTAGTAATAAAAGTTTTGTTTATTCATGAACATAAGATTTGAAAGGATCAATACATAAAAATATCAAATTCCTGTGGTTTACTAAATAAGTCATGGCAAACCAGAGTTTCAGTCTTCCCTTTTGAGTCTACATGATACAAATTGTACTCATTCCCCTTCCGCTGGGTATACAGGACAAATTCATCATCAGGGAAAAAAGCTGCATTGCTTGCGTCTAAACCCTGCTTTGTAAGCTGCCGTGGTGAACTAAGGGCAACATTTCCAGCGAAGACCTCCCATCCACTGGTTGCATAAGAGTACGCGGAATACAGGATCTGTAAGCCAGTACTTGATAAGTTAGGTGTGCTGCTGACACCAGCTGAGAAACTCAGCGAATTGATAAAATCACCTTCACCATCGAAATCGGTTAGCCATATATCATAATCCCAGCGCCCGGCGCCGTAATTTTGGAAATCATATGCAATCAGTACATCTTTATTCACTTCGTCATCATTCGAAAACAATGAACAATGGTTAATCACCATCGCTAAGATCAACAAGAAGGTAATTCTAATAGGCATCTTTCTCGCTCTGATTCCAGAAATTATTCGGTTTAGATATCTAGATTCAAAATTTACTAAAGAGTAACATATAATGGAAAGATTATATTACATATTCTTAACCTGATCTACCCCAATAAAATCAATGACAAACGCTTGGTGACCTTATATATTGCTCGCCACTTAATACCTCCACCCCAAAATGGGATGGGGTTTTTGGTCAAAGAGAAGGATGGTAGCTCAAGGAGCTGGCTGATGATGACTGTTGGACATATGATTTTTAGAAGGATGAATAACGCATGAAAAAGCTCGCAATTGCAGCGATACTGTTAATATCAATTTTGGGACAACTAGTGGCTCAGTACCCCGAGGACCTGGTTGCTGATGCCCGTGAAGCCATTAAGAAATTTGACATCCAGGCTGCAGACCAGGCCTATAAAGAAGCCATGAAAGCTCCCGGCGTAGATGAAGATGCCTACAAGGAAATTCAAGCGGAATGGCAAATGTTGGAGAAGATCAATATCTTCCTGGCTGACGGTCGTCGGTCTCTTGAGCGTTCAGAATATGATGAATCTGTAAAGAAATATAGTGAAGCCATTGCACAGATGGATGCTTCGCCACATGATATATGGGGCAAGGTCAAAGGTGAGGCCTCTTACAGTAAGGGAATGGTTTATTACCGTCAGGAAAAACCTATTAAAGCAGCCGAAGAATTCAGGAACTCAATGGCATATGATGTTGAAGAGTCAAAATTTGGCAAAGCCATTGAGATGGTTAGAAATAAGTATTATAGCGAAGGGCATAAATATTACAAACGTAAGGACTTTGTATCAGCCAAGAGTCAATACGAAATAGCAGTGGCTGTTGATCCCTCATTTGCCAGTGGCTTTTATCAACTCGCCCTCATCGCAAAAAAGGATGGCGATCTGAAGCTAGCCGAGAATTATTACCGGGATGCCGTTACCAGTGATCCTACTCACTATAAATCATGGTATGGACTTGGCACCCTGTACAGTGAAATGGGAAATAATAGAAAAGCGATCGAGTCTTTGAAAATGTCCATTTCGATTAACGCCGCTTATGAAAAGGCTTATTACGTACTTGGAAAAGTATATGAAGGTCAAAAGAATGAGAAGCTCGCTATTGATAATCTAAAAAAAGCAGTTGATGTAAACGACAAATATACAAAAGCTTATGAGCTGTTAGCAAAAATTTACAATGACCAGGAAAAGTTTGAGACGACGATCTCCCTCTTGAAAGGTTTGACAGGTGACGCTTCTTCGTTCAATACAGATTATCGTCTATCTCAAGCTTACAACGCCGTACAAAATTATTCAGCAGCCCTTACCTCCGCATCAAGCTCGCTGGTCAAGAAAAAGAACTGGGCACCGGCCCTAATTGAGAAGGGTGATGCCCTACTTGGCTTAGAACGGAATCGTGATGCGATCGCAGCTTATCGCCTTGCCTCTAAGGATGCTCGCTGGAAAAGTATGGCTGAATACCGCATCAACGAGCTCACTAATTGGGAAGGTAAATAGCGGCATATTTACCAGGAATATTTCTATAAAAAGGCTGTCTTAGGGACAGCCTTTTTTGTTAATATCAAGTTTTCAAAATATACACATTTTATTTTTATTTTGGTAAAACCAAGTTACGTCCCACTGAGACTTTTTAGGTGAACTGAAGTTAAGATTCCACTTTTCCCATTGCCACTGGGGAATAAATTAAAGACTAATGACAGTTAAAGGAATAGGCGCTGATATTGTTGAGGTGAGCCGCATTAAACGACTGCGAGAAACTTATGGAAGTCGTTTTTTGGGGAAGGTTTACACAAAAGGTGAGATAGCCTATTGTGAATCAAAAGAACACCCCGAGATTCACCTTGCTGGTCGCTTCGCAGCTAAAGAAGCGATTGCCAAGGCAGTCTATTTGAGTGGATATGATAAGCTAATCCCCCTATCCGATATCGAGATTCTTAATGACGATGAAGGCAGACCTCAGGTATCATTGTTGACCCAGATTCGAGGCACCTGCATGGTCTCTATATCGCATGAACACTCAATGGCGATCGCTTTCGCGGTTCTGGAGTCCTGATCTCATGAGACCATTCCTCTCCGTCGCAGCCAATCGGGCTGTGGATGATTATGCCATCAATCACTGTGGCATACCAGGTGAAATTCTGATGAAAAATGCCGGGACTGCGGTTGTCAGTCAGATGGATGCCAATGGTTATCTCCAGAATTCGCCCGAGGTGTTGATTATCACGGGAAAAGGTAACAACGGTGGTGATGGTTATGTCATCGCAGCAGAACTTATCCAAAGAGCCTTTAAGGTCTCATTGATTATGGTAGCCGAAGAAAAAAGCATTCAAGGGGATGCCCTGCGCCACTTTCAACGCTTAAGTGATCTTGATTTACATATTAGTGAATGGAAGAATACCCTGGAGCAACAGCAAAGGATCCAGGCGGTAGACATCATCGTCGATGCTTTGTTTGGGACCGGTATCAGCGGAGAAATAAGAGAACCTTATACAGAGATCATTAACAATTGCAATCGCAGCCAAGCACATATCATTGCTGTCGATGTTCCCTCAGGTGTTAGTGGAAATAGGGGTGATGTCTTGGATCCATGTATAAAAGCTGATCTTACAGTGAGTATGGGTTATGGCAAACTGGGTTGTCTTTTTGAACCTGCTCGAAGTCATTGCGGGAAAGTAGTTACGGTTGAAATTGGTTTCCCAGATGATTCATTAGAACATATCGATGAACCGGTACTTTCTGAGGTAACTGCTGAGGATTTCCCCTCATCTGCATTCACACGATTAGCAGATGCACATAAATACTCATCTGGAAAGATTTTTATAATTGCCGGTTCTCCAGGATTTACCGGCGCGGCGATCCTGGCATCCACTGCCGCCCTGCGGTCCGGAGCTGGTTTAGTAAAATTGGCGCTTCCCGAGTCCCTGGGACACATTGGTGAAAATGAATCTTTGGAAACGATCATAGAGTATTTGCCTGAAACACAGGAGCAAAGTTTTTCACTCTCTGGCTATTCAGCCTTAAAAACAAGTTGCGATTGGGCTGATTCCGTTGTCATAGGACCCGGGATTGGCAGGCATCCAGAAACCCAAAATCTGGTCAGAAAGTTGATCGCAAATATTGAACGGCCTCTGGTTATTGATGCTGATGCTCTATTTGCTTTGACAGGCAACTTAGATATTTTAACAAAAAGGAAATCTCCAAGCATATTAACACCCCATCTTGGTGAATTTAAGCGCTTACTTGAAATGGATAATGGATATGCTCCCAACTGGGAGGATGGACTAAAATTTGCCCGTGAATATGGCGTTTATTTGCTCCTTAAGGGCGCTCCTTCAATTCTCGCTTCGCCAAATGGAAGTATCAGTGTCAACTCATCAGGCTACTCTGGAATGGCTACAGCAGGGAGTGGGGATGTTCTCAGCGGGCTTATCGCATCGCTGTGGGGGCAATGGAACAAGCTCCCGGAAGTATTTCAGTTAGCTATATTTATCCACGGAAAAGCTGCTGAGCTGAACCGCCCGGATAAAGGCGTATTGGGTCTTATAGCAAGTGATATTGTAAATTCATTGCCGCTAGCCTTAAAGGATTACGGTGGCTTACCGACTTAAATATTTTGCTCCCGCTGTGCTATATGTAGCATTCATTCTAACGCTTTCCAGTCTCAATCAACGCCTGGTAACCAATCTGTCCTGGGGGTTAAAGGATGTTCTGCTGCATTTTATAGAATACCACTTTTATGGTGTTACCTTGATCTGGGCTTTTCTAAGAGAGAAACCTCGGATAGAATTAAAGCAGTCATACAGATTGGCGGTAAGTATGGGAGCGCTGACAGGTATTTTGGATGAAACTTACCAATATTTTGTGCCAAGCCGCTTTTCATCAGTTGAAGATGTAGTTGCAGATGTATTTGGTGTTATCCTCTCATTAATTACTTTCTCCCTCCTAATGAAAATACCTAAATTGGAACAATTCAGAATAAATGCTTAAAACACTGCATATTGAGAACTTCGCTATTGTGGATGAAGCTGATGTGAGTTTTGACAGAGGCTTGAATGTCATAACTGGTGAAACCGGTGTGGGAAAATCACTCCTCGTTGATGCACTAAGCATTGCTCTCGGCGAACGTGCCTTCAAAGATTTTATACGCGATGGGTTCCCCAATGCCGTGGTCAATGCTGTTTTTGAGGTAGATATTTCTGATTTAGCCAAACTCAAAGAGGCAGGTATAGAATCAACAATTATTACCATCAAACGTGAGATTAGACTTCAAGGTAGCTCAAAGGTCTGGATCAATGGTCAGACCAGAACAGTTCAAGAACTCAAAGCCCTGGGCGATCTACTTGTTGATCTGCATGGCCAGCATGAGCATCAATACCTCTTAAATGAAGAACACCATATTGATTTCCTGGACCAGTTTGCTGAAACAAGTGCACTCAAGCAGGATGTTGCTGCAAAACATCGAACCCTGGTCTCACTTATCCATGACTTAAAAGAACGAGAACGGGATGAATCCAGTAGAAATGAGCAGTTCCAACTCTACACTTTTCAACTGCAGGAGTTAAATGAAATTAATCCTTTGCCAAATGAATTGGATGACTTGGAAAAAGAACGACGGGTTCTGGAAAATGCTTTGACCATAAGCAGCCAGGCTTTGGCTTTGCTCCATGAGGCAAATGATGTAGATGGTTCAGCCATTCAACGCCTGAATAAAATCATCGGCCAATTAGAAGATTTAAGCAGCTATTCAGAAACAGCAGCTGCCTTTTTACCCGAAGCCATGGGGGCTCGCGTCTCACTCCAGAGTATCTCAGATTTTGCTTCCGATTATGAAAAGCAGGTCCGCTCGGATCCCCAGCGCCTTAGCCACGTAGAATCCAGACTTAAAACCCTAAATCGCTTGTGCCAGAAATACAATCACAGCTATCCCGAGCTGCTGACGTATTGGGTGGAAATTCAAAGTCGAATTGCCAAACAGGATGATCCTGATTGGAGTCGAGAAGAGCTTGTGCGTTCAATAGAATCCACTACCAGGGATTTCTCCCAATCCTGTGAACAACTCAGCAAAAATCGAATGGAAGAAGCTGGTATCCTATCCAAAGCAGTGATTAATAAATTGAGTTACCTGGGGATACCCCAGGCGCGATTTAAGATAGAGGTAGAACAAGAAGAGCAGGAAAATGGGCTAGTAAAATTAGCGGGGAAACAGATTCGGGCTGACGAGACTGGAATGGATAAGGTGACCTTCTGGATGCAGGCGAATCCAGGAGAACCATTGCGTCCGTTAGTCAGGATTGCATCTGGAGGCGAAATCAGCAGAATCATGCTGGCAATCAAATCATCCATGTCCGGGAAAGATGGAATCGGAACGGTAATTTTTGATGAAATAGATATTGGCATTTCTGGTCGTATCGCGCGTGTTGTTGGAACTGAGCTTAAAGCACTAGGACGTCATCATCAACTCATTAGCATCACTCATTTACCACAAATCGCCAGCCTTGCGGATAGCCATTTCCGAGTTGAAAAGCATTATGTAAATGATCGTACCGTTACACGAGTTAAGCGCCTCAACGAAGAGGAAAGAATAATGGAAATTGCCACCCTCATCAGCGATGGGGCTCCAGGCAATGCGACGAGAGAAGCAGCTAAAGAATTATTAAAACAAGAGGATTGATTCGATATGCAGATTAGGCTTATCATTATTTCAACAGCATTAATTCTGTTGATTTCTTGTACTTCAGAAAAACAAAAAATTGAACTAAGTGATCCTGGTTTTGGGGTTGTTGAAACCAGCATTGATGCCGGAAGCAAGGTGGTGAATCTCCCTGTGTTGATTAATACACAGGAAGAGATTAAAGGTATCCAGTTTACCATGACCTGGGATGAGGAGGTCGCCAAAGTTGGAAAACCCCACCTCACAAAATTGAATTCCGGGTTTACAGTAAGCACGGGTGCGCCTGCCCGCGGTCAGATGAAGGTGTTGGTCTTTAGTATGGCCGGTGATGTCTTAAACACGCTTGAGCCTGAAATATTAAGCATTCCTATTACCATTATAGATCCTGCTGCAGCTGAATTTTCACTGATCTTTGAAAATGCAATTTTTGCAGGCTCCAACGCCAAATCGTATGAAATCCCCGTAAGCCATGCTAACTTGAAAATCAACAGCTGATAAACATGATTGATTTGCGCTCAGATACTGTAACTCGTCCAGTCCCGGGAATGCGCCGAGCTATGTATACAGCAGAAGTGGGCGATGATGTATACGGGGAAGATTTTCTGGTAAACGAACTCCAGGAAAAAGTAGCCGGTTTGTTGGGTATGGAAGCTGGATTATTTGTCCCTTCTGGCACGATGAGCAATCAATTAGCCATTAGAAGCCATACACAACCCGGTGATGAACTTATCTGCGATTACAATTCTCATATCTTTAACTATGAGGGTGGAGCACCTGCCCTGCTTAGCGGTGTTCAACTCCATCCGCTGGACAGTGAACACGGGATTCTGAATCTGGAACAGATCAGCGCTGCACTGAGACCAAAAGACCATCACTTTGCTCAAACCAGTCTCATTGCTCTGGAAAACACCCATAACCGTGCCGGTGGAGTGGTTTTTCCACTGCCCGTTATAGAAGAAATCTCAACTTTTGCTCATGAGCACAATATTCTCATGCATCTTGATGGGGCCAGATTGATGCATGCAGTGATAGCCAGCGGATTGGACCCGGCAGCCTATGGGGAGCAATTTGACTCAGTGAGTCTTTGCTTTTCCAAAGCTCTTGGTGCACCAATTGGCTCAGTTCTGTCAGGGAGCACTACTTTTATTGATAAGGCACACCGATTTAGAAAAATCTTTGGTGGGGGCATGCGCCAGGTGGGTATTCTTGCAGCGGCATGTTTATATGCCCTGGAAAATCATGTGGAACGCCTGGCTGAAGACCACTATAGAGCAAAACAACTTGCCCTGACATGTCAGGCGCTGGGTGTTTTAGAACACGATCTGGCCTGGACCCAAACCAATATGGTAATCCTTGCTTTCCCAGACGGAGATGCAGCCAGATGGGAGTCCGAATTAAAAAAAGCCGGTTTGTTGGTTTCAGCTGTGAATGATCAGAGAATTCGGATGGTGACACATCTTGATTTTGATGATGATCAACTCAGGAACGCGAAAGAAATTTTGAAAAAAACTATAGGCTAAGCATGAAGAAAAAAATCGTCATTGTGGGTGCAGGTAGCGTTGGATTTTATCTTGCGAAAACGCTGGCCGCTCTGGGAAATGATATCAGTATCATCGATAATGATCCAGAGAAAGTCCTCAGGGCAAAACAGGAATTAGATGCGCTGGCAATTGAAGGAAATGGTGCTCAATCCAGTATCCTCGAGGAGGCTCAGGTCGAGTCCGCAGATCTATTCCTGGCAGTGACTCGTATAGATGAGATCAATATTGTTGCCTCAATGAAAGCATATAAAATGAATCCACAAGCTAAGATCCTGACGCGGGTGCGAAGTGGAGATTATCAGGAAAAAAATGCCCTTCTGGATCTGAAAGAATTGGGAATCGAAATGGTAATCAATCCGGAAGAGATTGCCGCCCGAGAAATCCAGCATCTGGTCCAGCATGCCACAGCTCAGGAAATCATGACCTATAGTCAGGACCGAGTATATATGGTTGCACTGACCCCAACCGATACATGTGATATCATGCATAAATCACTGAGGGAATTGGGTAAACAATATGATGAACTTCCTTTTAGGACGGTTGCTATTGATCGGGAGGGAACGACAATCATTCCCGGTGGAAACCATGTATTTCAACCCGGTGATAAAATTTTTGTGGTATGTTTAAAGGATGAGCTAAAAGAAATGTATCGTCTGTGTGGTTTCAGACAAAAAAAAATGATTAAATCTGTGATGATTATGGGAGCTGGAAAATTAGGAAGGCTTGTGGCTGGCAAATTAAAAAATCAATTTAGTGTCCGTCTGGTTGATCATCGTAAGGAAAAGCTCCTAAAAGCAGCCAAAGAACTTCCGGATGTGCTCATGCTACATGCAGATGGTCTGGACATCGATTTCCTTGAAAGCGAAGGGATAGGGGACTTTGGTGCATTGATTACCCTGACCGATGATGAAACCACCAATCTTTTTGCCGGTCTGATTGCCAAGAAAAAAGGAGTCCAAAAAGTTATCGTTCATATCAATTCACCAGACTATCTCCCACTGGTCAAGGGTCTGGGTATCAACTCTGTAGTAAGCAAAAATCTGTCAACAGTGGATGCTTTTATGCGCTATGTAGTCAAGGGACGGGTCCATTCGGTGATGATGTTGGAAGGTATTGATACAGAGGTGATTGAATTGTCTCCGTCGCCCAATAGCAAGATTATCGGAAAACCGCTGGCTGAGATCGATTTTCCCCCGGATGCAGTTGTTGGAGGTGTGATCCATCCAAATGGTGAGGAGATCGCAACTGGGAAGAGCATCATCAATTTAGGTGATCGCGCCATAGTTTTTGCCAGAGCATCCAGAGTGAGCGATGTTGAAGCACTATTCAACTAAGCGTTTTAGTCTCCTGCCAACCCTAAATGTTTTGGCAGCGCTTACCCTGTTCATTGGGCTATCAATGGGCTTTTCGCTCTTAGTATCCCTGGCTTATGGGGATGGTGACGCGAAAGCATTGTTTGAATCCATGATCATCACCCTGTCAATAGGTGGGATAAGCTATATTTTAACCAGGCATCCCCACGTGTTCACTCCACACCAGGTTTTCCTCAGTGTCAGTCTGAGTTGGGTGTCTGCATCCATCTTTGGCGCGCTGCCCATGTACCTGGCTACTGATATTTCCTATACTGACTGTTTCTTTGAAGCCATGTCCGGGTTTACAACGACTGGTGCCTCCATGCTTACTGATATAGAAAGTTTACCCCATGGTGTACTCTTTTGGAGAAGTTTTACCCATTGGTTGGGGGGAATGGGCATTATCGTTTTCACCGTAACCGTCACGCCCCTGGCGGGAAGAAGCGGCTCCCTCCTTTTTTCTGCAGAAGCACCAGGTCCTGTCAGTGATAAAATTACACCTCGTATCTCAGAAACAGCCAAATTGTTGTATTATGTTTATGGAATCATTTCACTCGCTGAATTCATTTTATTGTGGGCGGGACCCATGGACTGGTTCGATTCAGCCTGCCATACGTTCGGGACCATGGCAACTGGAGGATTCTCAACTAAAAACGCATCAGTGGCACATTTTCAAAGTGCTTATGTTGACTGGGTTATCATCATATTCATGGTACTGGCAGGGACCAATTTCTCCCTCCACTATTTTGGACTCCATGGTAAATTTATCAAATATTTAAAGAGCCGGGAGTGGCAATTCTGGATGGGTATTATGGGCATGGCTCTGTTATTGATGGCATTTGATTTATATCAATCCCCATTTTACGAGAGTAATACTGCCAGTGTCCAGGCACTCAAAGCTGAACCACTGCGGCAAATCGTCTTCCAGGTCGTATCAATAATTACAACCACTGGTTTTGCCACTGCAGATTTTGAACAGTGGTCTTATTATGCCCAATACCTGTTGTTTGGTCTCATGTTTGTAGGGGGTATGGCTGGCTCAACAGGTGGTGGAATCAAAGCCATACGAATTCTCCTGTTCACTAAGATGGCTATTACCGAGTTGCGCCGTATGATCCACCCCAGAGCTTATCTTCCAATCAAGCTTCGGAATCAATTTGTAGATGATGATGCTATTCGTAATACGACCACCTTTTTACTGTTCTTTATGGTCATCTTTGTCGGATTTGGGTTTTTCCTCACCGCTTTTGGCCATGATCTCGTAACCAGTGCCACTGCTTCAGTTTCGATGCTCTGTAATATCGGTCCCGGACTGGGTGACGTGGGTCCTACCGATAATTACTCCTTTTTCAGCGATATTGAAAAGTGGTGTATGGCATTTGTCATGATGCTGGGTCGCCTGGAAGTCTTGACTGTCGTAGTCTTATTTAATCGTCATTTTTGGAGGTCTTGATGGATTTTGTCAATGTTGAGTTTAATGAGGGAATCGCGTGCATTACTATTGATAACCAGAAAAAATTAAATGCCCTGAACGCTCAAATCCTGGACGAATTAGAAAGCATATTTTTGGATATGGCAAAGAAGACCGATATCCGTGCAGTTATGATAACGGGGGCTGGTGAAAAGTCCTTTGCTGCCGGGGCTGATATTAGTCAATTCCCCTCATTAACACCTGAGGAAGCTTTTGCCTTTGCAAAACGTGGACAAGCTGTCTTTTCACTTATAGAATCAAGTCCAAAACCTGTGATAGCTGCGGTAAATGGTTTTGCTCTGGGCGGTGGGTGTGAACTTGCACTTGCCTGTCATCTCAGGTATGCGTCCGAAAATGCCATGTTTGGACAACCCGAGGTAAAACTTGGGGTTATTGCTGGATATGGTGGTACCCAGCGCCTCCCACGGCTCATAGGGAGCGGTCGGGCGCTGGATCTGTTATTATCAGGTCGAATGGTCACAGCAACCGAAGCGAAGCAAATGGGATTAGTAAATGATGTCTTCAGTCCATCCGAGCTACTGCCAAAAATTGAGGAGATAATCCAGGTCATTCTGGCTCAGGGATCTCAGGCCCAGGCATTTACCTTAAAAGCTGTTTACGAAGGAGCCGGCCGTCCTATTGCACAGGGCTTGGAAGTTGAAGCCGCCGCATTTCGTGATGCCTTTAAAACCGAGGATAGAGTTGAAGGTGCTACAGCATTTTTAGAACACAGAGCCCCTGAATTCAAGAATCGCTAAAGCAGAGCATTCCCTCACATTGAGCCCAAATAAACGCAAATTTTGTTTATATGCCCAGGATCGCTTGCATCCCCTGGGAAGTAAGACTGCCAACGGTCTTATTCTTTTTCGGACCGATGAGATTCAGGTCATTGTAGATCGCAGCAAAGCAGGTCAAACCGCCCAGGATGTATTAGGTTATGGTGGGGCCATACCCATTGTGGCAAGCATGGATGAAGCGCTGAATTATCAACCTGATACACTGGTCGTTGGTATAGCACCAATCGGTGGCGCTGTCAATGTTGCCTGGTTCCCTGATTTAAGAATTGCCCTCCAAAAGGGTATAGAAGTATGGGCAGGACTTCACCAATCCCTAGCAGAGTTCGATGAAATGCAGGAATTTCGAGAGCTGATCTGGGATGTTCGCCGATCTCCGACTGACTTGAAAATAGCTAGGGGTCATTGGAGAGAACGTAAATCAAAAGTAATCCTTACCATCGGATCTGATGCCAATGTGGGGAAGATGACAACTGCATTGACGCTGCAGGGACATCTAAAAGATCTTGGACTGGATTCTATCTTTCTGGGGACCGGTCAAACCGGGATCATGATATCAGGGCGTGGTGTGGCGGTGGATGCCGTTATTTCCGATTTTGTCAACGGTGCTGTCGAAGCTGAAATAGACAAAGTGGATGGTCAAACACCCCTGATCATTGTTGAGGGTCAGGGCGCCATAACTCATATGGGCTATAGCGGTGTTACCCTGGGTCTGATCCATGGATGCATGCCAGATGCCCTCATCCTTGCTCACCAACCTGGTCGACTTGTTGATGATTACGATCATCCACTCCCAGATATTCAAACTTTGATCAATCTTCACGAAGCACTCATCAGACCTTTCAAGCATACTAAGGTTTTAGGGATCAATCTATACCCTAAAGATCTTAGCGAAGAGCAGAGCCAAAGCGTGTGTCAAAATATATATGAAGAAGTTAGGCTTCCGGTTGAGGACATGGTCAAGGCTCCCAAAAGAATTATCGCCGAGAATGTAGCCCGAAGCTTGTTTCCAGAACATCCAATGCAAATTAATGGGGAGTAAGATGTCATTATCATTGAACTGGTCAGTCAAACGTTTAACCACCAAATTTGAATTCAAGATCGCTCGCAGCGCAGAGACCTACTACGATTCAGTTATTCTCGAGTTGTCCGATGGGACTCATACGGGTTTCGGTGAGTCGCTACCTAATAAACGATATGAGAACGGTGCTGATGCTGTGTGCGCCCTTCTAAACCAATTCAAGTCCAAAATATTGGATCTTCCTGTGGCGGACTATGAGTCGAGACAGTCAGCCCTGGAAAATCTTTTCCCCACAAGTTTTTCCTTACAAGCTGCAGTTGACACGGCATTCTGGGATCTTCAAGGGCAGATTGCACAGAAACCGCTCTGGAAGCTATTTGGCGCACAGAAAAAAATGGTAACCTCTTCTTACACAATCGGCATCTCCGATCTAAATATTATTCCAGAAAAGATCAGGGAAGCTACACCTTATTCATTACTCAAGATCAAGCTGGGTACAGATTATGATCACGATATTATTCGTGCTATCCGGGCTGAAACCGATAAAGTGCTACGGGTGGATGTTAACGAAGGCTGGAAAACGCTTGATGATGCCAAGCGTGGAGCGGAATGGTTGGCTGAGGAGAATGTAGAATTTCTGGAACAGCCAATGCCGGCTAATCAACTGGATGATATTGCCAAATTGTATGAATTTTCACCCCTTCCCCTGGTGGCGGATGAAAATTCTGTCCGCCCAGAAGACATTCCGGGGTTGGTTGGGGCCTATGATGGTATCAATATCAAGCTGATGAAATGCGGCGGGCTGACCAATGCTCGAAAAATGGTGGACCTGGCACAGCAATATAATTTTGATATTATGCTGGGTTGTATGCTTGAATCATCCGTGGGTATTTCAGCTATGGCACAGTTGGGCTCATTTGCCAAATGGCTAGATCTGGATGGAAATGTCCTTATATCAAATGATCCATTTATGGGTGTTAGAAACGAATCGGGAGAAATGATTTTATCAGAGAAACCGGGTCTGGGCATTGCTCCTCGTTAATGGAAAAATCCAATTCACAAAGATCAGATTCTGCAAGGAGATAGATTTGAGAGCAAACACAAAGATCATTATTATCACTATTGTAGCCATAATGGTAATTAACTGCAGTACCAACACTCCTTTTTCTACATCTGTTCCAAAACAGGAATTCAGACGCAGCTCACAGGAGCAGGCGGCATACATGATTGATACACTTTTAAATCAAGCCCCGACTGATATGGGTTGGTGGGGTGTAAAAATCCAATATGCCAGATCTGGAGAAGTGATCTACGAGCGGAATTCTGCAAAATTGTTCATGCCTGCTTCCAATATGAAAATGTACACAACTGCTGCAGCCCTTTGTCTTCTGAATCCGCAGTACCGTTATGAAACCGATTTTGTGACCAATGGAAGCATTGATGAGGAGGGAATCCTTAATGGAGATCTGATGATCAAAGGCAGCGGGGACCCAAGCTGGTCTTGGCGTTTCTATGATGGAAATTACGACTCGGTTATGGTGCGTTTTGTTGATTCATTAAAGACCAGAGGTATTAGCGGGATCAATGGAAATATCATAGGTGATGACAATGTGTTTGATGATGTAGCCCTGGGTTATGGTTGGGCCTGGGACGATGAAGCCTATTATTATGCAGCCCAATTATCAGGTTTATCATATAGCGAAAACTATATCGATTATATACTTACACCTGATTCGGTGAATCTGGGGAGTCCGGTTATCATTGAACCACACCCCCGGACAACATACATGAATTTACGAAATGATCTCATTACAGTAAGCAGCGATAGCTCGACAGATTGGGATTATGGTCGTGAGCGTGAGACCAATAATGGATGGTTTGAAGGGGAATATCGAATACAGAGTGGTGAGGTGGAGGAAACCATAAGCATTAATAATCCTACTCTATATACGGTGCACGTGCTCAAGGAGCGGTTGGAAGAGGCAGGCATCAATGTCAGTGGTGTACCAAAAGATGTCGATGATTTAGAGGATACCCTGAACTATGCGGCAACCCAAAAACTGTTTACCTATTATTCTCATCCTATGTCTGATATCATCTCAAAGGTGAACCGACCCAGCCAAAATTTCATTGCCGAAACCCTTCAGAAAACATTAGGTGCTGAATTTGGAAAAGCTGGATCCTCCAAGCAGGGACGGAAGGTACAGATGGCTCTATACGATTCACTTGGTATGGATACTAAGAACCTGCAATTACGCGACGGTTCAGGCTTATCCAGACACAATCTGGTTTCTCCCAATACATCCACTTCACTCTTACAGATGATGTGGGATCATCCCTATCGCAGCTATTATATCGAATCTTTCCCACTCTCAGGTGTGACAGGGACCATTCGCAAACGTACCCTTGGTAGTAGTGCTGAAGGCAATGTCAGGGCCAAGACGGGTTACATTGGCTATGTCCGGTCATTAAGCGGCTATACTTGGACCCAGTCCGGGGAACCACTGATTTTCTCAATAATGGTGAATCATTATACCATTCCAACCTGGCAAGTGAATAATATTCAGGATCGGATCGTAACCGTTCTTTCGGATATGGAGTAGGCTATGCGAGTAAAAAAATAAGTCATATCGCTGTTGCGGGGAATGATGTCGACCAAAGCCGGATTCTGTATCAGGACATCCTGGGTCTTGATTTCAAGGGCTCAGAATTGGTTGAACGTGAAGGTGTGACAACCCATTTTTTTAATGTTAGCGAGTCTGCAATAGAAATCCTGGAGCCTTTATCAGAGGATACCTCCGTTGCAAAATTCTTATCCAAACGCGGTCCTGGTCTTCATCATCTGGCATTGGAAGTTGAAGGTTTGGACGAATATGTGCAGAAACTCAAAGCTGCTGGTATCACTCTGCTAAATGATGAGCCCCAACCAGGTGCACATGGGATGCGGATTGTTTTTATTCATCCGAAGTCTACCGGCGGAGTTCTGCTCGAATTGTGTGAGAAAATTAAAACTTGATGAAGTGCCATTCACACGCGTCTTAATAGAGGGGGCTCCCTCAATACTTTTAAATCAAAATCGAGATCTAATCAAATTTTGTTATAACGGTAACACCGACCCCTGTAAATCTATCCATGTTAACTAACTCTGTTCGAGCATCTTCCAGAGTTATGGATTTACCAATCAGTTTTTGGGGTGAAAGTTTTCCATTTTGAATCATGGATAACATCTCTGGATACTTATGAGCCTGCATCCCATGACTACCGACAATCTCTAGTTCATTTGCTATAATTTTATCCATAGGAACAATAGGGT
Source organism: bacterium (assembly GCA_013202895.1). Lineage (GTDB taxonomy): Bacteria > Fidelibacterota > UBA8477 > UBA8477 > JABMPR01 > JABMPR01. The sequence continues at coordinate 19,684 of JABMPR010000135.1, forward strand.
TCGAATGATCACCCAGCATGAGGCCTACCTGGACATGCCGACCGCGTTTTCTCAAATTCGCTATGGAATTGAAACAGGTTTCGGTACTTCCCAAAGCATCCAGAGAAACATGAACACCACCCTGAGTCAGATCGCGTATCTCCTCCACAACATCATCTGACCTGATTGCATTGACAGTTGCGCTTGCCCCAATCGAGCGGGCGAATTCAAGCTTATCATCACCAATATCGATGGCTATCACTTTTGCACCCAAAGCGCTGGCGATCATAACGGCAGATAAGCCTACCCCTCCACAGCCATGAACAGCAACCCATTGTCCTTTAGCAACCTTTCCTTGTGCCACTATTGCTCTATAAGATGTAATAAATCGACAACCCAGACTTGCGGCTGTGACAAAATCGATTTCAGCAGGTAAACTGACCAGATTCACATCAGCATAGTCCATAGCAACGTATTCAGCGAATGAACCCCAATGGCTGAAACCTGGCTGGAATTGCCTATCGCAGACCTGGTGATTTCCCGAAATACATTGAGGACATGTACCACAGCCACACACAAAAGGAAGTGTAACCCTGTCACCAGTGGTCCAGTTATGGACATCCTTGCCAGTGGCTTCAACAATACCTGCCAGCTCATGACCGGGAACGTGGGGGAGAGTAATGTCAGGATCATGCCCCCTCCATCCATGCCAATCACTTCTGCACAAACCGGTCGCTTTCACACGAATGACAACCCCGCCATTGCTGGGAGTAGGATCAGGCACATTTTCAATGGCAAGCGGTTTGCCAAACTCCCTGTATATAGCTGCTCTCATGGATGTAACTCCCAGCTCAAACTATGACCAATTTCGGACCAATGGCCGTGGCAATCTTTTGCTTACCAATTTTCACCTAATAACTCAAAATAAGATTGAGGGTGTAAGCAGGCCGGACACACTTTGGGAGCTTGCTCCGCCTCGTGCAGGTATCCACAATTGATGCAACGCCAGACCACTTTACCATTTCGCTTAAATACCCTACCTGCTTCAAGGTTTTCAGCAAGATCTTTGTAGCGCTTGCCATGCTGTTTTTCGGCGACAGCAATGGTTTCAAACGCTGAGGCAATTTGTTTAAATCCTTCTTCTCGAGCGATTTTTGCAAACTCAGGATACATTATGGTCCACTCGTACTCTTCTCCTGCCGCTGCAGCTTTCAGATTTTCCAGTGTCGTCCCAATTTTCCCGGCAGGGAAGGTCTCTGTAATTTCAAGATCCCCACCCTCAAGAAATTTAAAGAAGCGTTTGGCGTGTTCTTTCTCTTGATTTGCAGTTTCCGTAAAGATTTCGGCTATCTGCATCAGGCCCTGCTTTTTAGCAGCACTGGCAAAATAGGTATATCTATTTCTTGCTTGAGATTCGCCTGCAAACGCCACCAGCAGATTTTTTTCAGTTTGACTTCCTTTGATACTCGTTGACATGTCATGTCCTCCATTGATATATAATTATATTAAACAAAAAATTTAAGTAAAAGCATACCACTTTGCACTGCCAATATCAATAAAATGTGAATTCTAGATACCAGATTCTATTTTATTATCGCCATTTTCCAAAAAAGCAAACTGGTTTCAGTCTCCAGACGAATCAGGTAAGTCCCTGAAGGTAATGTACGACCATCCTCATCGGTTCCATTCCAGGAAAAGCTATTTGGACCAGCCTCAAGGCTTGCGCTTAACAGATTCCGCACTTCACGACCCATGAGATCATAAATCCTAAGATCAACGTCTCCTGAGACAGGCAACATAAAATCAATATTTGTTCCCTGGTTGCTGGGATTTGGAAAGACAATTAACTCTGCAACTGGTCGAGTAGATGTCGGTTCGATTGCTACAAATTCATCAATCAATTCCATCATGGCTGTGCCGCTTGCATATTCAGTGGTGAATCCCAGTAGTTCACCAATGGTAGGAGCAACATCAGGTATCACCCGCGGAATATCTGACACTAGACCAGGATATATGTCTGGTCCTATGGCCAGGAGCTGGATATGGCGACATCCATCGCAATTATCTCCGTGACCGGAAAAATTATAGTCATGGCGACCATGATCATTGGTGACCAGCAATGTGGTTTTATCCTGGTAGTCAGGATTAGCCTGGATGGTTTCCCAGAGCTCCCCGACAATATTATCGGCAGTCACAATCGCTTGCAAATAGTCGTTCCAGATGCCTGAATGACCTGCATGATCCACATCTGCCAGATACATGAGCAGAAAGTGTGGAGATTGAGATGCAATAATCTGTTCAGTTTCGTGCCATACATCTTGATCTGTTGATCCAACGCTATGATAAAGTGGCCAATAATCAGGACCAAATTCAGGATGGAAACTTGCCTTCCAGGGGCATAGAGCTTTTATGGTATAGACACAGTCAATGGCAGGTCTGGATAGTTGTCTACGATAGTATTCGAAAACCGTAGGCAGCTCAGTGTAATTATTGGGGGAGCCACCACAATCAGGATCTGAAAAGGAGTTGATGTCCGTCCAGGCTCCACACCATATGGCCGGAATAGCTCGACTGGTGTATGTGTATCCATCATTGCGGAAGTCACCTACGATTGCCCCCTGGTCAGCCATTTCGGCCATTCTGGGGACATAATCATGGGCTTCATCCCCAAGACCCTCACTGTAGCGCAATCCATCCACTATCACCAGCACCACACGCTCAGTTTCATATGCATGGGTCAACTGAAATAAAAGAGTAACTATAAGCAGATACAAGATTGGCCTTACCCGCATTCCAGCGGATTTGTCCTCCCGTGGAATATTATCTATTTCAATACTGATCTCCTATTTCTAATTCAACTGGCTTTGATAAACTCGATAGCATCTTGAAAGTACCCCGCATGATTTTAGGGGATGATAATTTCAGCTAATACCGGCATGTGATCTGAGGGGAAAAATCCGTCGAAGGTATCGGCAAGCGTCCCATGTCTTACAGCTTTTATTCCATCGGTAATAAAGATATAATCAATTTCCCGACCATTGTTCTCCAGACTTGATAGATCAAATCCATTAAATGTAGCATTTGGACCATGATGCGGATAATAGGATACAGATTTTGTGTCAATCAACTTAACGCCAGCATTAGTTGCAGATTTTTCGCTCAGGATTTTATAGGGTGCTGAATCTGGCGTTGCATTGAAATCACCTGTCAGGACCGCATCAGTTTTACCTGCTATATTTTGAATATAATTCAATATTAATTTGGCACTTTCAACACGGGCAACCTTACCCAAATGATCGAAATGTGTGTTGAAAAAATAAAAGATTTTATTCGTCTTCAAGTCCTGAAATTTACCCCAGGTCACAATGCGGTTACAGGCTGCATCCCAGCCTTTCCCCGGGACACTGGGAGTTTCTGATAGCCAGAAGGTTGAATCCTCAAGCACGGTGAAGCGATCTTTCAAATAAAAGATCCCCATATACTCACCTTGTTCTAGACCATCATCGCGACCGATTCCAAACCATGAATATTCTGGTAAGCGATCTTCCAGATCATGAACTTGGTCTATTAGTGCTTCCTGCACACCGATGATATCTGCCTGATAAAATCGAATCATGCTAGCAGCCATATCTTTGCGGTGGGGCCAGGCATTCAGACTATCGGATGCCACGTTCAAGCGGATGTTGAAAGTCATGGTTCTAATGGGGTGATTCATATCCACATTTGATGAACAATAGGAAAGAATTGTACTAAATACAAAAATGAATATTAGCGCTATATTCTTCATATACGTTCTCATTGACTATCCCCTTTAAAATAACTCGTTACAAATTCTATGAAATTATTTGGAGATGAATCCATGCGTCCTCTATTGGTTTCCTTAGGGTCTTAAATATGGATTCCAAACTAGAGTAAATGGTGATGAATCCCTACAATAAAGACACAATTGAAAACTATTATCTCAGCTATGCAGCTGCTGTAAATCGAATTATATGTAGGGCAATAAAAATGAATAATCGTGTCAGGAATATCAAGATCATGCTTGGTTGGGATGGGATAATATTGAATTAAAGTGTAGAATCCAATCATAATAATTAAAATAGTGCTTGACATAATACCAATAATAGTTAACATTAATGCAAATAAAATGCTGACTTTAATTTATACGGAGTTTGAATGAGACCTGAAAATAAACAACACAGATTTACTCGAGTAGCAGAAAAACGCGTACAAAATGTGCTGGATAGCATTCGGAGATTATCACAATGTTCAAATCCCCGGATGTATGAATGGGATAGTGATCAATTGAAAAAAATATGGAGCGCCATTGATCAGGAGTATCAGAATTGCCAGGCGAGTTACAAAAATAGTAAACCTGATCTCTTTAAATTGTCAACATAGTAAAAGCATAGGGAATTAAGCCATGGAAATTTTTGATTCGGTCCCATTTAGTTTTGGAGGAAAAGATTTCGACATCCGAATACTTTATGATGAAGCGAGCATAAACGTGCTTGCCTTTCTCAAGGGATACCCGGCAAATGGTTACAGATATCAGGTCAAAATAAAAAAAGATTGCGATGTTCGTGCTGTGTTGGAAAAAACACCCGTACCTGAACTCATAGAAAAATGTAAAGAAGATCTTATGGGAAATACGTGGGAGGCTTTGCGCGAGGCGATTCAGTCCAGTCGGTCCAATTAATTCCTGGGGGGTGAGCGCATCTTTATTAAGGGGATGGGTTTCCCAAAGACAATTATGATGACTGATCTTTTGGTGAATTTCTCTTGGCTTCGAATTCTTCTTTAACTTCCAATATTTTCAGTACGATTTCTGCTTCTGAAATTTCGCTACCCATCTTTTCGGAATTGTACAAAACTTTATATACTTTTAATGCAAGAACTGCCAGCTGGGTTGAGTTCCGCGGAATAGTCTTAGCCGGAAAAGCACTGTCATGGGTATGCAAAAATCTGGCTGTTTTCTGGCAGGCAACCAGTTGTTTGTGATCACTTTCTTCCGGGAACCTAAATTTCCAACGCTCAATTTGATCAGAAATCAATCTCTTAGCATCATCATCTGCATCAATACCGGTCGCAGGAAATATGCGACAGTCATAACTGCGGCAGGTGAGTGGACGGTGATCATAGATGGAGCATTTGTTTTGGATTAACATGGGACAGCGACCTTCTTCATCGAAACCCAAAACCATATTCCCTACAGCCAATCCTGGTGCCGGGAAGAGCAATTCTTTAGGAATTATGGAGAGTGTTTGAACTTCATCAGCTCTGACATGAATAAAATATGACGAGCTGCAACAAGCAAAACATTCACCGCAGGGTACCTCGGCTCCTGCATCACTCTTTTGCCCCTCCCTGAAATTTCTGAGCCAGGAGGAGAAATCACCTGCAGGCAAGTCATGCTTTTTGGTCAGTTTTTTCTCCCCATATTTCAGCGCTTTTTGTATAAGAAAGCCTCACCCCGTTCAATCAATGCGTCATGGTCATCCGGTACCTGCATACTAGCCATAACATCAAGGACATGATCTCGTAGTACATCACTGGCTCTGGGAGATCCTTGCGAGCGCCAATTGTCCAGTGAAAAGCCTTGCCAGACATGGCTGTGTTGCTCATGAATCTCGCGGTACAGAGCGAGCGTCTGCTCTGACATTAGGAAACTACCTCCTGGACCAACTGCCTGGATATCATCTAAACCCATTGTTTCGGCATCGATGGAGAATCCACGAGAGAACTGGCGGATTTGACGGATCACCTCATTAGAGTATACCACTGTTGCTGGTGAAAATACCAGCGAATCGAAATTACCACCAACAAAAGGTGCCAGTCCTACTCTTCCCAGACTACTGGTTAAGTGATTCAGCCAAAGCGCGCCGCTAGCCAGGAGATCAGGTCCCCAACCGCTGCCACTCCCCGAAGTTCCACAATGCGGAATCCCATAATGAGCCATCATTTCTGCGCAGGCCAGATTGACCTGCATGGTTTGGGGAGTATAGGTAGAGATCATATTTTTCATCTCAAAAACAGATGGCAGACTGCCCAGTATCGCCGGTGTGCCGGCCTTAACCAGCTGGGCAAATACCAGACCTGCCAGCAATTCGGCATTTAGCATAACCAATGTGGCACTGGCGGTGATGGGAGCTGTCGCTCCATACATTCCATAACTGGAAAATATGAACGGTAGATCGCGCTCTATGGTTGAAAACAGCTTATCAGTGGTGTCTTCATTTAACACCAATGGAGTAATCGGATTAAAGTAGGGGATAATGAAGGGCTTTGAGGAGAGATCGCCATTCAGATGCTCCAATAGTTCGAGCGTTTGTTCAAACTGCGATGTCTCAGAGATTAAGAGCACAAGTGGTTTGGTCGTGTTAGCCACCATTTCCAACGCGGCGATAACTTCTCTATCATCACCAGAGTCATCCTGTATAATTCCTGGAGTGGAAACCAAATCAAAGTTATCCAGAGTCTGCCCGAGTTGGCTTGCCAGGCCTACATGTTTTCTACTAAAATGTTTGATCTCATTTGATTGAGGTTCTTCATACCAAATATTGGTCACCCCAATCCCGAAACGGGTCTCAGAAATTTGGTCATTTCCCAGACTGAAGACTTTTTGACCCCTGCGATTATATATGTCAATGGATGAGGGTACTGTTTTCAAGGCTTGTTCTACAAACTCCGCCGGAATACGAATTATATTACCATTAGAAGAATTTCCCATCGCTTTTGTGAAAATTGATCTGGCATGTGGAGAATCAACTCGGATACCCGTTGTGGAAAGCACTTGAAGCGTGTTTGAATGGACCCGTTCAATTTGGTCCTGGGTCAAAAGAGATAATCGCGGTTGTACCTGCTGCGAGGTGTTCATTTTGTTGGCTAACCGGGTGCTGGTGTGGGGTCATTGTCTGACCAGACCGCAAATTCATTCCCATTTGGATCGCAAAAGTGAAATCGTCTGCCACCAGGAAATGAATAGGTGGGTTTCAGGATGGATCCACCCACTTTTTCAATTGTTGATTGAGTCTGCTCCAAATTATCACTATAAAATACTGCCAGAGCACTACCTGCATCCGTTGATGCCGATTTCACAGACTTGAAAAATCCACCATCAATTCCTGCATTAGAAAAGGCAGTGTATTCGGGTCCAAAATCTTCAAACGACCATCCAAAAGCTGCTTCAAAAAATGTTTTGGTAGCTGCTAAATCTTTTGCAGGGAATTCAAGGTAATTAATTTTTCCAGGTTCATTCATGAGTGGCATCCTTTTCTATTACTTCATAGGTCAATTGCACAAATCCAAAGTCGTAATTTTTGGCTGCAATTTGTTTAAGAACTATAGCACTATTTATCTCTCCGAATAAGGGGATTCCAACTCCTAAAAGTACTGGAATAACTGTAATCGTTAGATCATTAATGAGTCCCGCTGCCAGGAATCGCTGTATGGTGATCCCGCCATCAATGTAAAGTCGTTTCTTCCCTTCAGAGGAGAGTCGCTTATATAGAATCTCTGGAGATTCTGATGAGTCTGAAACAGTTTGAATCAACTCAGGAGGGATCTGAACTTTATTCCTGCTCAAAACAATTACCTGCTTGGATCCGTAGGGCCATTCAGCAAATGCCATTACTTGCTCGTAAGTTTTTTTCCCCATGATCAGAACATCAATGGAATCCATGAAAACCTGGAAGCCGCAATCCTCTCCATCTGGAACACTGGTATTGGCTGCATCAAGCCAATCCAACTCTCCGTTAGGTCCTGCAATGAATCCGTCGAGGCTGGTGGCGATAAATACGGAGGATTTAAGTTTCATAGAAACTCCTGCCTTCTAGTACGAAACGGATCGAGCCTGCAGAATAGCTTCCACTCCAATCTCTCAACTTCGAAAACTGAGATGCTATTTAATCCTCTATCCAGACTCGAACATAGTCGATAAGGTAATAATCAGGGAAATAAACAAATTCAGGATCATTAGCCCACCAATCTCCTATAGCCCCTGGTGTGGTGGAAAGCTCACCTGTTAATTTTATATAAGCCGGGACCTGAGAAACGCCACCGGCACTACTTCTCCAGGTTTCGACACTATCAACAAAAAAGATGTATTCAGCGGAATTCCACTCCAATGTAAAGGTATGGAAACCATCTCGAATACCAGGCAGCTCCATATTTATACTCTCTGATCTATGGGCTGCTCCATAACCATCCCAGTGAAGCGCATGAAAGATTTTATTGGTCCACCCAAAACCTTCCATAATATCTATTTCAGTTCCATCCTGACCAGACCCATCCTCATTAAAGACAGTGGGGGACATCAGCCAGAAAGCCACCCACCAACCAGCCTGTGAGGGCAACTTGACACGCGCCTCGAATCTTCCAAATGTTTGCTCAAATCTATTAATACTCCTCACCGCACCAGTCGAATAATCGTAGGCATCCCCATCAAAATTCAGATTGTCAATTCGGCGTGCTCGAATAGCCAGATTACCTTCTCCATCGAGATAAGAATCCTCTTTTAGCCACCAGCCATCAGGTCCATTATCATTATTTTTGCGATTATACTCGGGCTGCTCCCATTTTGTGGAATCAACTGGACCATCTCCCTCAAATTCGTCTTGCCAGACAAGAGTCCAGCCATCTACAAACTCGGGAGGATCATCCTTCTTATCATCAGGTTTATCACAAGCTAGGATGAGTAGGACCATCAATGTGACGCAGGTTGAATATTTGACGCTCATTTGTGAAGAACTGTCCAGCTAATACACCAGAGTCTGTATGGCATGGGCGGAAATGGTTTCCTCTACAGCGTCGGTGCCAATATACAATTTATAGCTTATATCCTCATCGCTTTGATTCATAACAATAGTGGCAATCTTTCCATCAACATTCATAAATGATGTACTCAACAAATGACTTCTGCTACTGGCTGTGCTGATTCTTTTAGCGTTTGGACGGATAAACTTTGAGAAATGACCAATATAATAATAGGTCGGGGTATAGATTAATTCACCTGTCTGTGTATCCGCATGAATGGGGGCAAAACAGAAGTTTTTAACATGATTTGGACCACCCGTTTCATCTAGCAGAATGTTCCAATCAGTCCAGCCGACAGTTCCCCTGTTAAAGTCATTTATCATAGATTTTCCGTATAATTCAGCATTGGGCCAGAATTGATATTTATCCGCATCAAAACTGGATGCACAGCCCTCGGTGAATAACAATTTCTTGTCTGGATAAGATTCGGTTACATTATCAAGATTATCGAACTTTTGTTCGCCTCCAGCCCAGTCTTCGTACCAGTGAAACCCAATGCCCCAAGCATATTTTGCTGCTTCTGGATCTCCAAAGATGGTATGTGCTCTATCCGTGATCAAATCTCTGTTGTGATCCCAGACTACAATATTTTTATCTCCCAATCCTTCTCGCTCCATGATGGGTCCCAGATGATTTTTTAGAAAATCTCTCTCCTGAACTGCGGAATAGATACAGGATTCCCAGATCTGAGTGGCCATGGGCTCGTTCTGGATTGTGATGCCCCAGATGGGTATTCCCTCATTTTCATAGGCTTTTATAAATTTGGTGTAATACAAAGCCCAGGAATCATAGTACTCTGGTAAGAGATTCCCTCCATGTAACATGTCTCCATTGCTTTTCATGTGGGGCGGTGGACTCCAGGGACTGGCGTACAAAGGAAGTTTTCCTCCGGCAGCCTGAATCGCTTTTTTGATCAAAGGGATGCGATATTGCTGATCGTGCTCAATACTAAATGTTTTCAGTGCTTTATCATCATCAGTGACATAGGTAAAGCTGGCACTACTGAAGTCACAGCTGTGAATGGATGTTCTAGCAAGAGAGTAGCCAATTCCCAACTTTCTATCATAGTAAGCCTTTAAAAACTCATCCTGTTTATCAATCGGTAATTTTGCGAAAACTTCAGCGGATGCATCTGTGATTGCGCTCCCAATCCCCCAAAAAGTTTGGAATGATTTGTTGGGATTTACAAAAATTGAAACCTCATCCTCACGCGCTTGATCAGCTGGCTCGAAAACTCGTTCAGCAGTGGGTGAGAGTCGAAGCTCAGTGTTTTCAGCGGTGGTGTACACTTGGACCTGCTTGCCGTCAGTAGAAAATGCCTGAATATCAGGCTGTTTTTGAGTAACTGGTGTGCAGCCAATCAGTAACAGATAAAACCCTAAAATCACCCCGACTTGCTTCATTTCTTTTGTACCCTTCTAATCCAAAAATTAATTATCCTGAACCCAATTAAACAATTGCCGCTTTTGCTACAAATTATTCAATTCTTTTTATTGCCATCAATATAGAATTTTGCCAGAGCAAACAACGAATTTGTGAGAAGAATTGCTGAGCTAAATCGCTCAATAATCAGGATGCATTACATTACCAATTCAGGGATCGGTCCCTCAAAAAAAATCGATAAATTGGAGAAGTTGAGACCCGGCAAAGCTTGAAAGTTCATTGTGAAAGTTGAAACCCTGAGTATAGATGTTGCTTATCGTAAACAATACGAAGCTGCCGCTTATCAGTCAGAAGAAATTTGAAAATAGTCCCGGTGGAAATAGAGGTATAGAACGAAGCCCCACCACCCGGCAACACTCATTAAAGCGGATAACTGCATGACCCAGGAAATTGTGCCTTGACCCTCGGCGCCGAGAAGCTCAGCGTATTCACTCAGCGTACCTGTCGAACCCTGATTTGTTAAGAGATTCAGACCCCTCTCCATGGTGTAGAACACAGTCCCTCCCCATATAAACTGATATCCCCAGGGTTTAGCTACCCATAAACCAATCCCCATCCCCAGATAAACACCAGTGAAAATAAGATGGTAAATTACAGCTACGGGACCACTGTGAACCTCTCCGAATAGTGGAACGGCAGACGATATGCTCGAAATCTCAGCAAGTGCGGAAATGATAAAAAACAGTCCAGCTGTACGAACGGTAAACCGTACTTTTTTTGAACCAGGTGCTGTTGAGTCTGATGTGGTCGCAGGGTGTAACCATTTTTCATTATCCTTGAAAGCATGACAGAAACGACAGACAATTGCATCATCCAGTATTTCCTCGGCACAGTACGGACATTTCACAATATGCTCCTCATTTGTTCGACAAAGATAATCCCATTTTATAAGACTTCATTCTCAAAGATCAACTTATTTGAGTATGTGTGGCAGAAGCGTGGACTAGATCTTGAGAGTAGCTTTGGTAAAAGATTGGCCGAGGGAAGGGTAAACCTGTCAGAAATGATTCAGCTTTATTGCGGAACCTTCACGGTAGCTTCACCATCAATTACAATCACCCCCTGGCTGTTAACACAAAGTGTACGAAGTGTAACAATAGGTTTGTCCTCTCTAATTTTGAGAACTTCTACTGAGGCTGTAAGCTTGTCACCGATATATACAGGCGCAGAAAATCTGAGCGTCTGACCCAAATAGATACTTCCTTCTCCTGGAAGCTCAACACCTAGAAGACCTGAGAACAGGCTTGCCGCCAACATTCCATGTACAATTTTTTGTCCAAAAATGCTTGCCTCAGCATATTCCGAATCCAAATGAATGGGATTCTTATCCAGGGATATGCTTGAAAAATTAATTACGTCCTCATCAGTAAAGGCTTTGCTTACAGAAACCATATCTCCGACTTTTAATTTTGACTTCATTTCATTCCTTTTAGATATGTGAATTTGGGATATTCTTACCACGCACGATAAGTCGAATTTCGGCATCCCTATATATGAAATAGACAGCAAAAATTATGAATATGAACGTGAAAAGGACGACTATTCTGTTTCTTGGTAACTTCATTATATCAAACACTTAAGATGGCATAACACACTGCATTTGAAGCTCGCCAAGGCAGGCTAAGCCCTCATTAGCATGAATTAGTTCAGTCTTCCCGATTCTTTCCCCGATGCCAATCTGCCCAGAAAAAAGTCGTCTTTGCCATTTCTTCCACACCGGGAATACCTTCCTGGACTGCTTGTTTCTTTTTGAATTTTAACAAAATTATTATAGCTATTACAAGTATGAGGAGGGCACTAAGCATAAGGGTTATTTGAAATTGCTTTTTTTTATACGCAGACATCAGTTGACTTTGTTTTGTCGAATCACTGATATGGATTGGAATAACACTCCGATTCAATATCTCGATCCTTTTGTCGTTAGAAAGCCCAACGAAATCATATTTTACAATGGTTGATTCTCTGGATACGATTAGGGTCTTTATCTCATGCAGTAATACAATTATTTCTGCCTTTTCATCGCTCAATGTCGAAATAGTAAGTCTATCATCCACAAGCCTTTCAAATTTACAATTATTGATCACTTCATCTGAATCCAGTGTAATCTTCATAATGTGATCCGCTCTCAGGTTAGAATAGCAGATAATTACAATAAATAACAATGTCATGTGCAATCTTCTCCCAATCATGGCTTTCTCCATTTCCATGTTAGCGTCCCACGCTTGAACCCCTCAAAAGCATAGAGAGCGATTATTCTCTATCATCCCAGACCCTAAAAAGCGCCCCATTTTTGCTTGCCGGGGATGTAGTAGGAGGGACAAATAAACCGAAATATTTTTGCTATATTATGTGCCCGTTTAGCATTTTTTTCACCTTGCTCGAGCATTTTTTCAAGCTCTTTATCAAAGGTCTCAGAGAAATAACTTTCAGCAGCACGTTCTCGATCAACTTCGGTAGTAAACTGATCTCGAATCTGGCCCAACTCACCTGCATCAAGCCAAATACCGCCGCAGTTAGCGCACTCATCAACTTCAACTTCTTGCTTTGCACTCATGAAATGCTTCATCATTATCTGATCTTCACAATGAGGGCATGGACGTTGTTTACTATAGTCTACTGAAATCGCAGGATTCTTCTTTATTTGAAGCAGAATTTCTCCAGCGGCTTCATGTTTCTCGTCAACCCGTTTCAGCTCATAGGGATCGAACCATAGCCCGCCACAGCCATTGGTGCATACATCAACTACTATATCTTCAACTTTCATTTGCTCTAAGCGATTGTCACATGCTGGACATTTCATTTAATACTCCTTTACCTTTAAATATAAAAAACTTGGACTGCTACTTATTGCCTGCTATTCGCTTGGTGTAATTACTAAATTCCTATAGTGCGCTAATGTTGAAGCGTGCAGCCACAGGGCAATTGCACCTGAGGATTCACCGTGTTTCAAATCATTTACAATTAGATTGGGTTGATCTGAATCATGCAAATACAATTTTGCGGTAGAGCCAATAACTTCAATCTTCATCTGGGTCCAATTACCAGGCACAATATCTACATATGATTCATACATTTCTGGTGCTTCTTCTCGTAACCTGTACCAGGGATAATCAGGATGAGAAATATATTGAATTGAGTGATTCCGCTGCGCCTGGATCTTGGCTCGACCATTGGTGGGGCGCATGTAGAAGCATTCGTATTGACTGATATCAGTTCTATTTACTCGAAAAGCAATGCCCACAAAGCCACGGGCTTGAGCAATGGCTCCTGGTGCAGGCTCTCCGGCTATTTCAAGCTCAATAATTCCATTTGAAAAGGTAATATCAGGGATTATCACAAAGGTTTCTGGACCTCCTGATCCAGTCCCCTCTTTTTTAGCGGTGACGCGGAGTCCTGCTTTGTCTTGATGCTCAACCACGGTCCCTTTTACATTTACGAATTCAAGATCTTCAAGCGAATTGAGGGGAAAAGAATGACTTTTGTCGTTTGTTCCCTGACTTAGACCTGCTTGAGCTAAGCAGAGTATTATTAATAGTGTGGCTATTCGATTCATCATTTCCCCTTTCAATACATGTTGATCAATAAGAATAGGATTTCCATCAGGATCTATGGCCATAATGCTAGCTGCTCCTGTAGAACTTGCGTCTGCCTTTATGAGACTGCGGCTAATGTTTCAAGGATCTTAGAACAACCACCATCGCGGATAAAGGCTGCGTGATCTTCAACACTCTCGAATTTTCGTCCGATGATATCCGCACATTCGAATTCATAATCGGAACTTACCAGAAAGCTCTCGATCAAGTTATCGAAGCTCTCAGTAAAAGCCTTATCATTCCACAAGTTCTTGATGTCTGTTTCTTTTTGAAGTTTCATCGCCATGAGCCATATGGCTGTGCCCAGGGCACCACAGGCACCTCCGCACAAACCAATGCCACCAGCTAGCCCTGATGCCATCACCGTCTGTCTCTCTGTTGCCCCCATTTTCTCTGCCAGCATTGCAGCACAGCTAACAGGCAAGGCGGGGGCTTCCACAGTCCCCCTATAAATTGCATCCTTTATATCCTCGAACGCAAGTGGTGCGAACCTGCCTGCCATGCGCATACAACCTATTGTCCCACCTTTCAGCAGGAAGAAGGTGATCATCTGCATCGTGGATGAGGACTTGTC
>JABMPR010000136.1 GCA_013202895.1 bacterium
CTAAATCAATTTCATCCTTTGACCAATCGCCTTCTGGACCAATCCAGATCACCACCTGTTTTGAGTCCTGGAACAGGTGCTTGCTTTCTAGGAGGGGAAGGGCTGATTCTATAGAATAACAGAAGAGATGAGTCTCATTTTTGTGAGCTTGTGCAAAGTCTGTAAATGTCATTAGCTTATGAATCTCAGTGAGCCTAGATCGCCTGGATTGTTTCATGGCTGTGATGGCTATCCGCTGCAGACGATTCTGGTTGATACCTTTTTTGATGGTGTGGTCTGTAATAAGTGGGAAAATCTGGTGAACCCCCAACTCTGTGGATTTCTCAACTACCAGATCGAGATGATCCCCTTTCAGATTGGCAAGGGCAAGGATTAATTCGGTGTCAAGTTCGCCTCTGTTTTCTTCAAAGGAGACAATCTCTAACTCAAGTGCATTGGATTGGATTTTTTGGATGCGGGCCAGAGCAGCTAGACCCAATCCATTTACCACCCAGATTTCCTGTCCTTCTAAAAAGCGTCGCACCCGAATAAGATGATGGTATTCAGAATCCGTTAAAGTGAGATTTGTTTGCCCACGTTCTAACGTTGACAGAAAAACTTGTTCACCGGTGGTCACCGGTGCAGAAACTCCATCCCTGCTTGAAAAAAGATTCCTTTGTATGTTTGACGGGCATCAATGGTTTTACCAAAGTGAGCATAGTCGTAACCAATTCTGAAATTGTACGAACTCCCCTGACCAGTCAAAACTCTTAAGTGAACTCCTCCCCGAATCATGGGAGCAATATCGGTATCTACATGTTTCCAGCGTTTGAGAAGGGTTTCATCATCCGCTGTATTTAATGCCATCACGGGACCGGCTGCCGCAAAGGTACCTACCTGCAAAGATGGATGCATTTTGCCTAAAAAGGGAAACCAGGTAACACCACCGAGGAGTTTGACAAAACTCAAATTTCGGTTATTGATGGAAACAGGTCGATTATAGTAATCATAGTAAGAAAAGGTATCATTGCTTTCAACCAGGGACCAATCCAATTCCACATCCAGACTCATAGCGGCACTTGGATGGAAACTGTAAAAACCGCCTAGACTACCGCCATAGCTAAGAAGTTCCATGTCAAGGCCCTTGGTATCAAATCTATCCGAATCTCTGGTTTGAGCTGTACCAAACCCTGTTTGCGAAAGGAATGTAACAAGTAATAAAAGGGGGAAACGGATCATCGATAGCGGATCATTTTCAGTTCGTGATATCCATCTTCACGGACAAAACATATCTCGTCCATATAGTTCTCAATGAATAATAAGCCCCTCCCCTTGCAGCGCATACGCTGGCGAGGATCTGTGGGATCCTTGAGACAATCACGATCAAAACCTAATCCTTTATCGCGGATTCTCAATTCCAGATGAGAATCGTAGAGTGTCATCTTAATGGAAACTTCCTGTTCAGAGCCATTGCCATTGCCGTGTTCAATAGCGTTGTTCACACCCTCTTGAAGGGCGAGAATGATATCTTGTCGGATATCGCTAGGATAGCTTGTGCGGCTAAGTACACCGCGAGCAAAATCCTGTACAGTTTCAATTGCTTTTATGTCTGAAGGTATAGCCAGGAAATGGTCGAACACTTGCATGTTGTTCATATTCTTCACGGGTCGAATTATAAGATAAATGTGGGTCCAAGACAAGTATGTTCAGCGTCAAAACTCAAGATCTCGAAGCAGCGCAATATTAGTTAATCTACATCCTTGAAGTCGGCGTCTTCAATGTCCGCCTCATCTACTCTCAACCGATTGCGAGCCTCTTCATTTTTTCCACGAATATCTTCTGAATCAGTATCAATGATCTTCAGATTGCTCAGCAGCTTCCTTGCTAACTTGAATACATAATAGGCAACCGCTAAGAGTAATAGATAACGCATGGTTTCACCGTTTGATTGGATTATAAAATTTAGTGCCTTCGATAGGTTGACGTATGGTACTCAACAGATCTGCCAGATCATCCTGATCGTTGACAAAATCGATATCGGTAGCATTGATTATCAGAAGTGGTGTCGCTTTGTAGCGGAAAAAATATTCGTTGTACACCTGATTCAAAGCGGCAATGTAATCGCTATTGATATTTGATTCATAGTCCCGGCCACGTTTGCGGATATTATACAGCAAGCGATCCGTATCGGCCTGTAAATAGATCACCAGATCAGGATAAGTGATCGTCTCCTCCATCATCCCGGCAATCCGATCATACAGGGACATCTCGTTTTCATCCAGATTCAAGTATGCAAACAGACGGTCTTTCTGAAACATGTAATCAGTGATAAGTAATTTGGAGAATAGCTCGGTCTGTCTCAATTCTTGGAATTGACGATAGCGGCTTAAGAGAAAAAACAATTGGGTTTGAAAAGCGAAGCGTCTTCGATCGCTATAGAACGATGAGAGGAATGGATTTTCCTCAAATTCTTCTACTACCAAACGGGCATCAAGATTTTGAGAAATACGTTCAGCCAGACTGGTTTTACCTACCCCAATGACGCCTTCAATGGCAATGTGATAGAGATTTCTCACGCTGATAGAATCTCATTATCCATGATGCTTACCCAGTTTGAGTCGCGACATTCACTCACAAGCTGAGTTATACTTTTTTGGGTGACGGGATCAATCATATCTCCAGCTATTTCAGTAGCTGGCTCCAATACAAATCGTCTTTCCCTAAACCGGGGATGAGGAATATGCAGATTTTCGCTTGTATTGATCAGATTGCCAAAGAGGATCAAGTCCAGGTCAAGATTTCGGGGTCCTTTGGGAGTCTCTCCAACCCTGTCACGTCCAGCCTGGTGCTCCAAATATTGAAGAAAATCTAATATTTCTCCAGCGGAGTGAGAAGTTTCAAAGCATAGCGCCGTATTGATGAAGTCAGGCTGCTGTATTTCACCCACAGCTTGTGTGAGATAGAAGCTAGCCATAGTCACATCCCCAAACTTGAGCATCAGTTTATCAAGGGCCATTTTGATCTGCATGTGAGGATTATTCTGATTTGAGCCCATTGAGATAAGTACGCGGCTCATGATGTCTTTCCAGCTCGTGTAACCTCGACTTCAACATAGTCCAGAACTGCGTCGATTGGGACTTTCTTTTTTCTTAAGACGACTGTGATTTCATCAACATCGAATTGGTCTACCAATGCATCAGCCAGATGATCGGCCAGTGTTTCAATGAGATGATACTTGTGATGTGTCACCATTTCTTTTACCACTATATATACTTTTTGATAATCAACGGCTTTATGCAAAGTGTCTTCTGAGGCACAGCGGGAAAATGGATAACGAATTCTGATATCCACTTCAAAGCGACCACCCAGTTCTTTTTCATAATCCTGAACACCGTGATATCCATAGAAAACGAGATTCTTAATGGTTAATATTCCCATAGCGCGGAAATCTACTTCACCAGGCTAAAATTACAAATGGCTTTCACAATTGGACTATGATTTTGAATAAAAGCACGGCAGCTCCGGGGAGAAGCTGCCGTAGGGTCGGTGTTGTCGAACACCAGGATGAAGAATCCAAAGAAGGATTATTTTCTAAATTTTATTGATCTCCCTGGTTCAAGGCTTTTCCCATCTTATAGCAGGGGTTCAGCCTGGCTGTAGATTGGTCCGTCTGAATAATATGAGTAAGCATCCATAGCCTGCGTCTGATATGTTTTACCATCGTAATACACCAAACTTTTAGGAAAATCAGGATTGTCGAGAATTAATGCTTCTGCTCCGTCTGAATTTCCCCCCTTCACATGTGTAAAGGAATCGATTCGCCATTTTCTTAACCAGCTAAAGTCATCACCCAAATTTCCAAAATTCTTTCCAGCCCCAATTATGTTGTAACTGAGATCGTTGCTATGCAGAAATACAATCCCGCGTTTATGTGAGAATTTGTTCAAGACCTGGATAGCGATATCAATCTCACCATCACCATTGAAATCACCGCGCTGGAAAAAGGGACTCATTTGGAAGTATAAATCGTATTTATCGAAAAAACCGGCGCCCACCAATGCTGTATAGACCCCTTTGGGAAGATCATCATAACGGGCATCGGTTAAGGTGTTGCTTGCTATCACTGATGCACTCAGGATCAAGATTATCAGGGTTATCTGGCTCGTTCTTGTTTTCATCTTCCACCTCCAGGTGATTGATTGTTCATCTGGAGGAAAAAATACATAAATTACACCTGCCCGCTATGGGGGCTTCCCCTATTGTTCAGAAGGGATTCCCTGAGCTTGACCAAATCTAATTATCTAAATGAGTGAAAACTGACTAATCTAGAGAGGTAAGGCCCTCTCGGATGGCATATTTTGTCAGTTCCGGGATTGAATTCAATTTGAGTTTGGCTTTGATGTTAGCACGATGGGCTTCCACAGTTTTCACGCTTACAAATAAGATCTCAGCTATTTCCTGAGTCGCTTTGCCCTCAGCAATGAGCTGCAGAACTTCCCGTTCCCGACTGGATAGCTCTGAAGTAACTACTTCGCTTGTAAGTTTTCCAACATAATCAGTGAGCACGGATGTTGAAATCTCTTCACTGATATAATAACGGTCTAGCAAAACCTCACGAACAGCTTTGATAAGCTCGCTTCCAGCGCAGTCTTTCAGCAAGTAGCCTTTCGCTCCCGCTTTGAGCATACCGGAAACAAAGTGCCTGTCCGAATGCATGGAAAGTGCAACAACTTTCACTTTAGGATTCTCATGAAGAACCTGTATGGTGGCTTCAATTCCATTGAGATCAGGCATGGCAATATCCATGATTATCACATCTACAGCCAACTTACGGGCTAGCTTTACAACTTCGCGACCATTATCCGCTTGAGCGACGACAATAAACTCTAATTCGTTATTAAGGATAGTTACCAATCCCTCTCGAAAAAGTGTATGGTCATCTGCTAAAATTATATTTATAGACATTATATACCTTTCATTGAGACGGGAACGATTAGGGTAACTGCTGTTCCTTCATTCTTTCCCGAATGTATTTCCAGAACCCCTCCAAGATACTCGATTCGTTCTTTAATGCTAAACAATCCAAAACTCTCACTCTTGCGCTTCTGAGGTTTAAGAATTGAAATGTCAAACCCATTCCCATCGTCCTGAATTTTCATCTCAAATGAGTAACGGGTGGCCTTGGCTGTTATTAAAACAATAGATGCCTGTGCGTGTTTGGTGATATTTTTGAGTAGTTCACTAACAGATCGAAATAGAATAACCTCTTGCTCATTCCTGAGCCCGAGTTGGTTAATATTATGGTCGATGGATGATTTGATGCCAGTTTCTTCGGTGAATTTTTCGAGACGCCATTCCAGAGCTTCCATTAGACCCAGTTCATGTAAAACAGGTGGACTTAACTCGTAGGTGATTGAACGAGTTTGCTTCACGGCGTCACTAATGTCTTGTTCAATGGATTTTAGCTTATCAATGAGTTCAGTATCATTCGTACTGTTCAAAATTCCGGCCATTTTGATTTTTGCCATGGCCAGACTTTGCCCGAAA
>JABMPR010000137.1 GCA_013202895.1 bacterium
ATTGAAAGCAAGCACATTTGCCTGTTTGTCTGTTCAATATCAGGATATCAGGCATAATTGCCTTATACGTAAATGTTAGGTCATAAATTGGAGAATACAATGGAGCCTGTGTATAAAGGTAAAGAATTTGAAGCATTGAAATTACGGTACGAGGATCAAGTAGAATTTCTTCGGTCGAATTCCGTATTTAACTTCCGCGTCTTAAGCGGTTTCTTTGCGATTCAGATTCTGATTGGGGGCTGGATTTTAAAGTATCCCGCCATAAATATGTGTTACAAAATAGGTCTCATGATCATCGATGTTGCGATGGGGATCATTTCTATAATATTCCTCACAAACCTGTTCCACCGACGGAAAGAGGCTATTGATACGGTTAGAAATATCAACGAAGCATTAGGGCTTACGGTGAAGGATGCATATCTAGACTGTAAGCCTATTAATGCGGAAATTGCGACTTCCAGATGGACCTGGTTCATTTCATATATCATCTGCATCTTGGTCTCTATTATAGGATTCTTAGTGATTTTATTTGGCTCACCCATGCCTGCATCTAATTCTAAATCGGGAGCTATGGAAGAGCGTATGACTAAAATAGAATCCAGACTTAATGATTTTGAATTGAAACAAAATAAAAGCGACTCACTTTCAGAGGCAAAAAAGAAGTAGTTAAACTTGAGTCTAACTGAGATCAGACCTAACCGCATCAACTCGGACCGGCAATTCCGCTGCGCTCCATTGCCATCCGGTTATGCAGGCGTTAGGTTTACTCAATGGAGGAATAGAATGTTGACGCGTATGTTGACCGCAACTATAACTGTATTGCTTGTATGGACGCTTCTCATCACCGCCACACGTTCTGAATCGATTCACACTAAGCAAATACCAACAAAGACACTTGAGCTTCTCGAGAAGAAATTCATGATGTCGGAGGTGTTGGCGATAGCCAAAACGAAAAGTGACCTGAAAAGCGTTACCGCTTACTTCAACGCTAATACGAAGAGATATAAGCGCGTTGCCCAACAAAAACAGGGCGATATGAACGTGGAAGGATATTCTGTGACAGATCTTTCGTTCCCTATTATCGGCTATTCACTGTTTTTTCATAAGACATCTGGTTCTCTTGTGATTGTCGATACTTCAGTAAATCCACTAAATAAAGAAGCGGTGCAGAACACCACGCGATTGATCAAGGAATCTTTCGACTCGGTCGCAGCGGGAGGGGACTCGAAGCTGTATTTCCTGGGTATATATGATCTGGACAGCAAGAGGCTCCTTAAGATTATGCTGCGAGAAGCAAAGACATCTATGGGGCCTGATTACGCCATTCGGTATGCTATTTCGTACAAATGACCGAAGAACTAAGGGGTACCTAACCCCCGCCTGCACCGGACGCAAAAAGCGCGCCGGTGAGGCGGAACGAACCCCGAATGATTGAAAGGTCTAATTATGGGCTCTATTAACAATAAAAATTTCTTCTGCTCATGGAGTGGCGGAAAAGATTCCTGTCTCGCTCTATATCGTAGTATCCAAAATGGTGGCAAACCTAAAGCTCTTCTAACAATGATGGTGGAAAACGGCAAAAGATCACGTTCTCATGGTCTTCCTCATGCTATAATTCAATCTCAGGCTGATGCTTTAGGTATACAAAGCATTGTTCGTTCTACATCGTGGGATGATTATGAACAGACATTCGTTACAACTTTGAGTCATTTAAAAGAGCAGGATGTTGAGTATGGAGTTTTTGGTGATATTGATTTGGAACCTCATTTAAAATGGGTCGAGAGAGTTTGCTCATCGGTTGGAGTTCAGGCATATGAACCACTTTGGCAAACGCTTCGCCGAGATCTTTTGGATGAATTCTTACAGCTTGGTTTCAAGGCAACTATCGTTGCTATTAAACAGGATGTGCTAAACAATAGCTTTTTGGGTCGTACGCTCAACAAGTATGTAATTTCTGATCTAGAAAACGCCGGAGTTGACGCATCAGGTGAAGAAGGTGAATACCACACAATAGTTACTGATGGGCCAATTTTTTCCAAGATGATTGATATTGAGTTAAAAGGTCAAGTTGTTCAAGATGGCTACTGTTTCTTAGACATTTCCCTAAAGATGGTATAGGAATGAAATATTTTCGCTAACAACAGCTTCCAGCGGACGCCTAACGGTGCGCGCTGAAGCTGAGCGTTATACTAA
>JABMPR010000138.1 GCA_013202895.1 bacterium
AATTCAGCTTGATGTCAAGGTAATTCCCTTTGTTCCAATTGCTTAGCTGTCCATTGTTTAAGTGATAGATTCACTCCATCGAAATAACCGTAGGAGTAATAATTCAGGAAGTCACCAATGGTGAGGAAGGCTTTCCCGCTAAACATTTTTAATTTGGGGTAATGTATATGACCCATGATGACGAAATCAACATCCCCAGATAATTTTTCCTCGGCCATTTTGTAGTTTTTTCGTACTTGATTTAGTAAATAATCTGCTGTTTCCGATCGATATTTGTCTCTGCTGTGTCGTGAAATTACTCTGGCGATCGCGTGACCGATATTCGGGTGAACAATCCACTTGAACACCCAGATAAAGACCGGGTTGCGAATGACTCTCTGTAGCCTTTGATATTTTACGTCATCCTTATCCAACCCATCTCCATGAAGGATGAAAAATCTTTTATTTGCGAACTCAATCACAGATTCTTTCTGGTATATTTTCACACCAATCGTTTCTGACATGAATTTTCCCAGCCAATAATCATGATTGCCACCGAAAAAATGAATGCTTACACCAGCCTCCACCAATTCTCGCATTTTGCTATATACATCGTAATAGGTCTGGGTAACCACATAGCCGTATTCAAAGTAGAAATCGAACCAATCACCAACGATAAATAGCGTCGCTTTTTCAGCTTTTATCTTGTCCAACAGCAAAAAAAGCTCCTGGCGCCGGACCCGCTCGTAGTCATCCACCTGAATACGTAGATGAACATCTGAAAGAAAATACGCAGTATTTGTCATCGTGCATATTAAGCCCTTAAAATTCACGGCAAATGCATAATTTCACTTTTAACGCTCGATCTACGTCTATAAGTGTTCCTTCTATAACGCAGGAGCTTGATGATTTGGTTGAGGGAATCAATAATTTAGGAAACAGGTTTCAATATTCATTTTTCAGATCCATAAGTTACCCTTGCATGGCCACCATTGCCGCCTGGCTGGGATTTTAGTTTGTGAGTTTGTTGGGGATGGGAATGACTGGAATGGTATTTTCCGGCTTCATTTGACAGGGATTATTAAGTTGTTTATGAAAATCATTCCAGACAAATCTGTGTACGTTCCGGGTTAAAAATAGCTTGTTCCAGGGTGTAATATATTTTTTGCTGTGTTGTAAAATCCTTATGTCTCAGCGTTTGACAAGCCTCACACCAAGACTTATCTTGACAGAATTATTGGAACCCAAAGGAGCTCGTGGCATAAACTATATATGAAGCCAAAAATAAACATACTCAGATTTATCATGTTTGCCATCCTGCCACTCCTGTTTATGCCTAGTACTGCAGTAGCAAAATATGGAAAGAATAAGGTTCAGTATAGGGGAATGGACTGGTCCTATATTCAAACTCCCCACTTTGATGTATATTTTTATGAAGGTGGTAAAAGCATTGCCAACTATGCTGCAGAAGTGGCTGAAAAGTCCTATGAGCAAATATCTTATCAATTGGATTGGCGTTTAAGCAAACGCATCTCGATTCTGGTTTACAATTCTCATAATGACTTCCAGCAAACAAATGTAACGCTGGGATATTTGCAGGAGGGGATTGGGGGCTTTACTGAATTATTTAAGAATCGGGTTGTGCTTCCTTTTGAAGGCAGCTATGAGCAATTCAGGCACGTACTTCATCACGAGCTCACCCATGCCATGGTGAACGACCTTATCTACGGGGGGAATGTTCAATCAATTGTTTCCGGGAAAATGAGGGTAAATATTCCGCTTTGGTTAGCGGAAGGCTATGCAGAATACTCATCATTGGATTGGGACTCTCGCGCTGATATGATCATCCGGGACGCAGCCATAAATGGAAGTTTGCCACCGGTTCAATATCTAAATTATTATATGGCTTATAAAGGTGGTCAGAGTGTTGTTCGATATATTGGAGAAACTTTTGGCGTTGAGCGCATCGGCGAAATCTTTCACGAGACCCGCCATTTTAAGGACATTCCCAAGGCGATAGAACATACACTTCATCTGGATTTGGAGACTTTGACCGACAAATGGCATTTTTCCGTGCGTAAAGATTACTGGCCTGATATTGAAGGTCGCAAAAATCTTGACGACCTGGGTCATCGTCTCACTGATCACACCAAGATCAAAAATTATTTTAATGTTAGCCCGGCTCTGTCACCCAACGGTGGCAAAGTGGCTTTCCTTTCCGATCGGTCTGGTTATGCTGATATCTATGTGATGTCTTCTGATAACGGCCTTGAATTAGAGAAAATAATATCAGGTCAGCGCACGGCTGAGCTGGAGGAGCTGAAATGGTTGAGTCCCGGTTTATCCTGGGCACCAGATAATCGCCATCTGGTCTTTGCGGCAAAGTCGGGTGATGAAGATGCACTTATATTTTATGATACGGAAGACGGAAGCAAACATTCCCACAAATTGGGGCTGGACGGAATATTCACCGCCGCCTGGTCACCTGATGGCAAACACGTGGCATTTTCCGGATTGCGAGATGGAGCCAGCGATTTATTTATTTATTCAATCAAAACAAAAGAGATCAAGCAGATTACGTATGATCTGTTCTCTGATACAAGACCAGCCTGGTCACCTGATGGAAGTGAACTGGCATTTGTATCTGATCGCGGTGAAAATGTGTCGACCGGGAATACGCTTCCCGACTCCAACGAGGAACAATATCTTCTGAAAAATCATGATTTCCGCACAACAGATATCTACACAATCAATGTGAAATCCGGGGAAATCAAACGTATCACCCAAAGTCCTGGTAGTGAAGATTCTCCAACCTATGCCAACACGACTTCCAAGCTGGCATACACCTCTGACCGCAGTGGAATCTGGAATATCTATTTTTATGATTTTGAGACCAGAATCGAGACTTCCGTCACGGACATCATGACCGGCATTTTTCAAATTAGCTGGAGTAAAGATGATTCACGCCTGGTCTTTGCTGGCTATGAAAAGGGTGGTTGGGATATTTTTACCGTTAACAATCCTCTAGAAAAAAAACAGTCTAAATCGTTGCCACCCCTTTCCAACTTCCTGAAACGGCAAAATCTGCAACTGGATTTGACTTATTCTGATTCACTCCCAGAAGTTGAAAAAGAGACCAAGAATCAGTTTGAATCGCATGTATTTGCATTTGGCAACCAGTTTGTTGAGGCCAATACGGGGGGAAAACCGGAACCAGAAGTGAAAGCTAAAGTGGATAGTACTGGCGCCTACGAGATCAATCAATATAGAACCCGATTTACCGTTGATCTGGTTGATGCTCAAGCGGGCTACAGCAATTTCTTTGGGGTCCAGGGAAATGCCTTAATGGTCTTTTCTGATATCATGGGGAATCATCATATCCAATTTGGTTTTGAGCTCTACCGCAATTTGGATAATTCTGATCTATATCTGGGCTACGATTACTTACCCAATCGTACCAACCTGCATGCCATGATCTACAATTTACCTGATGACTATATTAGCAACGGTTATGGAAATAGCGGGAATTATGTATGGAACCTCTGGCACTTCAGGAAATATGGAACAATCCTGGGACTGGATTATCCATTCTCAAAATACACTAGGGTAGAAATGAGTCTTAACAGTCTGAACATCTTTGAGCGAGTGACTCAGCTGGATATTGCGAATGGTTCAGAAGAGGAAGTCGTAACCAATAACTCCAGTTATATTTTGCCTGAACTAAAAGTCAGTTTTGATAATGTTTTATATGGGAGTCTGTACCCAATTGATGGATGGCGTGTGGAGCTGGGTTTACGATTCTCACCTGATATGCCCAATTCAGAAAGACAATTCGCCACATTGCGAACTGATATAAGACGCTATTTCAAGGTCACCAGAGAATACTCCTTCGCCCTTCGAGCATCTGCTGCCACCAGCCATGGCAAACAGCCTGAGCAATTTCTTGCTGGGGGGATCGGGAATTGGCTAAATTATAAATTAGAACCGGGATATATTCAGTTCCTGGCTGATTATGAAGATTTATATTTTTCAGATTATGTTTTGCCAGTTCGCGGTGCACCGTACTTTGCATATACTGGTAACCATTACACCGCATTCAATGCAGAATTCAGGTTCCCATTTATTGAATATCTTTCACTTAAATGGCCCATTTCAGTCGTGTTTGGTAATGTTAGAGGTCAAATATTCAGCGATTGGGTCAAAACCTGGAATGAGAGTCAGCTCGCAGATCGAAATTTCGCCGATGCTGTGCTCACTGATCAGGGTAATAGTTACTGGGGTACCGGTTATGGGATGCGCATGAATCTGGGTATTTTTATTTTACGTTACGATATGGCATTTGATATGTCGGAATCCAAGCGATGGGATAATCGCCAGCATCTCTGGTCATTAGGTCTGGATTTTTAATGCTAGGACTGGTTCGATTATTAGGACGGGAAGTGATTGGACTGATTGCCAATATTGGTGAGATTTTCATTTTATTCGGAAAAACCCTTAAGTATGTCAGGTATATTCATCAGGATCGAATTTTGTATATCGAACAGCTGTTTCGTCTCGGTGTAAAAGCGATTCCCCTGGTAAGTGTCATTGCGATTTTTGCAGGGGCAGTTGCCGGCTGGCAGGGTGCCTATCAACTGGAAGACACGCTTCCTCCCCGGTTTTTTGGACAAATAGTTGCCATTGGGATTCTCTCTGAAATGGGTCCTGTGCTTACTGCTCTGGTCCTGGCAGGTCGCAATGGCTCATCCATCGGTGCAGAAATAGCTACTATGAAAGTGACCGAGCAAATTGATGCACTTGAGGTCATGGCGATTAATCCTATCCGTCACCTCGTGGCGCCACGCGTGGTCGCCATGGTAATCATGCTGCCTTTATTGGTTGTGGTTGCTGATATTATCGCCCTTTTTACAGCCGCAATAATCGGGGATGTATTTTTCAATATCAGTGTTCGAATGTTTTTCAATTCATTTCAATCCGTTTTCGTTTTCACAGAGGATGTATTGCCCAGCATCCTGAAAGCGCTGAGTTTTGGAATATCCATCAGTTTGGTAAGCTGTTGGGTTGGTTTTAAAGCTACAAGGGGTGCAAGTGGAGTAGGTCGGGCAGCTATTAATGCATTTGTTTTCTCGGCTACCATCATTCTGGTGAATGATTTCGCTGTGGCAACTCTCGTTTTTTAGAAAGTCAAAATTACAATTTATGGCAAAGAGTAAGACCGTTTTCGTCTGTGATGATTGTGGTGCTGAACATCCCAAGTGGGTAGGGCGCTGTAACAGCTGTGGCGCCTGGGAAAGTGTAAAAGAATTCAAGCAGTCAGCCGTTAAAATAACACGTGTTTCTGGTCCCTCAGAACTGAAAACACTTGCTAAAATTGCACGTGATCCGGGGAATCGTATAAGGACATCTCAAGTCGAATTTGATGCGGTAATAGGTGGTGGTCTGGTGCGGGGGAGTATCCTGCTCTTTGGTGGGCAGCCCGGGATAGGGAAGTCCACAATTCTTCTGCAGCTGGGAGGTCTCCTAGCTTCCGCCGGACACACTATTTTGTATTTTTCCGGTGAGGAAAGTGCTGAGCAATTGGCCATGCGCGCAGATCGCTTAAAAGTGAAGTCTGAAAAGCTCATGTTTGCAAACGAATCTGTAGTTGAAAATATTGCCAGGAGCATCGATGAACAAAAACCAGCCGTGGTTATTGTCGATTCCATCCAGACAGCCTATTCTGAAGCTGGAGAAAATCTGCCAGGGAGCATCAGTCAGGTACGTGAAAGTGCTGCTCAGTTGCTGCGGATCGCCAAACAAACAAACGTGTGTATCATTCTCGTCGGTCATATCACAAAAGATGGGTATCTGGCCGGACCCAAAATGCTGGAGCATTTGGTAGATACAGTTTTGTATCTGGAAGGGGATCGCCAATCACAGGTGCGCTTATTAAGGGCTGTAAAAAACCGCTTTGGCTCCACCAGTGAATTGGGTGTATATGAGATGCAAAAAGAGGGTCTGATACCTGTTGAAAATCCGGCAAAATTATTTTTAGCACAACGCCACAGCGAGGTAAGCGGCACTGTTGTGGTAACGAGTCAAGAAGGAAGTCGAACTTTTTTTCTGGAGGTTCAAGCACTGGTTGCTGGAGCTGCTTATGGGAATCCGCAACGCAACGTTACAGGCTTTGATCTGAGACGCCTACAGATGCTTCTGGCGGTATTGGAGCGGCGAGCCGGGTTTCAACTGGGAACTCAGGATGTATTTGTCAATGTGGTTAGTGGTTTAAAAATTGCCGAGCCAGCCGCAGATCTTGGGGTGGCCATTGCCATCATTTCCAGCCTGAAGGATCGAGTTGTAGATGCTGGAACGTTGATCATAGGTGAGGTCGGACTAGGAGGCGAAGTTAGAAATATCGGGCAGATTCGACGTAGGGTGGAAGAAGCTAAAAAACTTGGTTTTAAACGAATCATTCTCCCTCATGGTGAGCACAAAGATTTATTGGATTTAGGTTTAACCATAAGCCCGGTCCGGAGCGTCTCTGAAGCCCTGGATGAAGTTTTTTAGATTGAAAATAGAAAATAGAAAATAGATAATTGAAAATTGAAAATAGATAATTGTAAATAGAAGAATGAATACTGAAAACCGACAACCGATGCATTACAGATGCGAATGCAATAGACAATCGCCACATGTTTTGCGAGAGGACTTTTTTCAGGTTCGTCAAACATGCAAATAGTTGATCTGAAAACCTGTCTGGAAACCAAAGCCCGGGCGGGTAAGATAACGACTGAGCACGGAGTAATAGAAACCCCGGTGTTTATGCCCGTTGGAACAGCTGGTTCGGTAAAGGCGCTTTCACCGGACGATCTGATTGAGACCGAGACCCAGATCATTCTTGGTAACACTTATCATCTATTGCTAAGACCCGGAACAGAAATTATCCAATCGGCAGGTGGCCTGCATAAATTTATGAGTTGGAGCGGTCCCCTTCTTTCAGATAGCGGCGGCTATCAGGTTTTTTCTCTGGGACGCCTAAATAAAATTAATGAAGCTGGGGTCATCTTCCGTTCCCGAATAGATGGATCAAGTCATGAGCTGAGTCCGGAAATCAGTATGGATATTCAGAGAATTCTTGGATCCGATATTGTGATGGCATTTGATGACTGTACTTCATATCCCGCCACGCAAGCTGCAGCCAAAACCTCGATGGAACTAACCCATCGCTGGGAAGCGCGTAGTCTCCAATACTTTCGATCAACCGAGCCCTGTTATGGATATCGTCAGGAACTTTTTGGCATTGTTCAGGGAAGTGTGTATCCCAAATTACGGAAAACCAGCTGCCAGACACTGGTAGAGATGAATTTTGACGGCTATGCTATCGGAGGCTTAAGTGTTGGGGAACCCAAGCAGGATATGTATGCTATGACAGATGTTGTGACAGACATCCTTCCCAAAGAGCAGCCCCGCTACCTCATGGGGGTGGGCAAACCTGAAGATCTGGTTTTGGCTGTCTCCCTGGGAGTTGATATGTTTGATTGTGTCCTGCCCACCAGAAATGCCAGACATGGAATAATGTTTACCTGGAAAGGACCAATTTCAGTCAAAGCGGCCCGAGAAAAAGACGTCCATGAACCGCTGGATGCCGAATGTGAGTGCTATAGCTGTCAGAACTTTAGCAGAGCCTATTTAAGACACCTTTTCAAAGCCAACGAATTATTGGTTTACCGGCTGGCCAGTATTCACAATATTCATTTCTACAACGCATTGATGAAGACCATGAGAAACGCTATTCTTGCAGGAGAATTTCCGCAATTTCAGACTTCGTTTTATAATACATACAATGTCAATCGAGCCGGGGACATAGATTAGCATGAAAATGCAACTGGCTCCTGGATTGGTGGAAGCAGAATTTGTTTCTCGTCCCAACCGCTTTTTGTCAAAAGTGAAAATTGATGGAAAAATATATGATTCGCATGTCCCGGATCCCGGACGGCTCGAAGAATTGCTATTTCCCGGTGCCAGGGTGTTGGTAGAACCTAAAACAGGTTCCTTAAGGAAAACCCGCTGGGCTACAGTAATGGTCTACTCTGGTGACGAATTGATTTCAATTAATTCACAATTGCCAAACCGCTTTGTACGTTTTTGTCTGGATAATAGACTAATTCCTGAATTTTCAGCTTGGCGGGTGAAAAAACAGGAATACACCTTCGGAAAATCGCGCTTTGATTTCTTGTTGGAAAAAGACGGCGAAGAGAAATTGCTGGAGGTCAAATCGGCGACTTTAGTTGAGGATGGTATTGCTCGATTTCCAGATGCAGTGACTGCCAGGGGTGCCCGTCATGTAAAACATTTAGCTGAATCAATTACTACACAACGATCTGCAGCAGTCCTGTTTATTGTCCAACGCTCAGATGCACGATTTTTTGAACCACATTGGGGTCGAGATCCCTTTTTTGCAGAGGCGTTAAGCTCGTCAGTCGCAAACGGACTTGAGCTTATTATATACACCACCCATCTTGAACCGGGAGCAATGCTTCTGGGAACTTCCATTCCCTATAAGCTGGAACAGCAAAATGTTTAAAAATTTAAAATATTTTATACTATCGGTGACTTTTCTGATGACTATCCTGACCTGTGCCAACGAGAGGGCTATCACAGGGGGTAAGGAGGACAAGGAAGCTCCGCAGATCATTAGCAGCACACCTCAAAACGAATCAGTGAACATTGATCAGAATACCCGGATTGTTATTCGATTCAACGAGCAGATGAAGAAATCTAGCTTTGCTACGGCCTTGCAAATATGGCCAAGACCAGCAGGTGGCTATGAACTAAAAACTGGTTGGACATGGCTAAAAATATCATTCAATGAAGCTCTAGATACCAATGAGACTTATCTACTGACCCTGGATAAAAGCGTTCAGGACCTGAGGGGGAATGGCCTGGAGTCAACCTTTATCCTGGCATTCAGTACAGGGAAAGATCTGAATGCAGGACGTCTGATTGGTTATATCCATGGAGATCAGAATCTCAGGAAAAATGGAAATCTATTACTCTACAGGCAATTCGACACCCCCCTGGACGATTTGCTGAAGCTGCCTGCAGACTATATTTTTCAACCTGACAATGATGGAAATTTCGAACTGCCCTATCTCAGTGAAAGATCCTACATGCTATTCTATCACTGGGATCGGAACCGAAATAAGGCCATTGATGGAGATGACTACTTTGGCAGGCCAGAAATTGCCACGGTTCGGGCAAAACCAGACAGTGTACTTACAAAACATAAAATATGGCCCCACCTCATTGCACTAGACAGAGTCAAATTATTAGAGGTTTCGCAGATCGCGGAACAATTTGTTCAAATCAGGACTACCAGGCCAGTTACTCTGGAATCGCTTGCTAAAATCGAGTTGTTTTCTGAAACAATGAAGATCCCTATTATTGGGGCTAACACGGTGACCGGTGATAAATATGCCATGCATCTCAACACGGCATTGACCATCAATGAAAATGAGTCGGTCTGGCTGCGAGGATTTCAGGATACATCTGGTTTTCAGCTTAATTCTGATACTTTGAAGCTGGTTATTCCTGCCAGCATAGATACCCTGGAATTAGAAAAGCTTGACGTAAATTGGGAGAATGGTAGTACGGATCGCCAGCCCTCGGATAGCTCAAGGATCAGGATAAGTTCAAATTTACCTCTGATTTTTACCGCAGATAGTGCCTTCCAGATAGTAGATACTGCAGTCGATAGCGTTGATATATTGGGCTCAATCGAAAAAGTGAATTCCATGGCATGGGATTTTGTACCTCATACCCTAATCGCAGATGGTCTTAATCTAAAATGGAAAATTGAAACCAGGTTTATCCAGGTCCCGTTAAATGGCAGGGAGCTGGATTCACTCATGATCGGAAGATTGACCACCATCAGTGAAGATTCGTTGGGAACCCTAAAGCTAATACAGATGGGGGTCTCAACGCTGGAGTGCAATTTGAGAAGCAAAGGATTGAATCGAACCTTTCAACTAGAACCGGGAACGTTCTTTATGGTTGAAGACCTCCCGGCTCAGCAGTACTCACTTTCAGGATTCATTGACCTTGACGGTGATGGCCTCTATAATAGCGGTGATTTGGGTCCTGCGGCCAGTTCAGAACCCTTCTGGATCTATCCTTCTGAGATCAAAGTAAGAGCCCGATGGGAAACAGATCTGGGGATCTGGAATTTGCACGATTAATTGTTAAGCTTGTGAGCTGCCGGACTCTGAGTGATCAGAGTGAAACGCTGATCGTATCGAAGGGATCTGGTTTTAGCTTAAGAGTTCAAATAGTTTGATGAGTTAATGGCTTCAAGGCTTATGAGGTTGTAAGGTTTTTGGTTTGGTCGATTATCTGCTTCGTCCACTCGAGCGGAGTCGAGGGATTTGGATCAATATTTGCCGATAGACCGGAGATGATGTTGTCAAAAGCTTGCTGAGTTTGGAAAATTTATGATGAAGTTTCAAAAATATGTAGCCGTAGGAAACGATTTTATCATTTTTGATGGTTGGGACACTGAAGTTTCAGTAAACCTGGATCAGGTGCTGGCACTCTGTGATCGCAGATTTGGAATCGGAGCGGATGGTGTTATCATTCTAACTCGAGAGCAGCAAGCCGACTTTCGGATGATTTATTATAATGCTGATGGCTCCCGTGGAGAAATGTGCGGAAATGGTGCGAGATCACTGATAAAATATGCTGCATCAGCAAGCAGGATAAGCTCCTCGGGGACATTCCTGGCTGACGATGGACTCCATCATTACCAGATCAATGATAACCTGGTATCGGTAGAAATACTTGTTAATGATACATTACACCCATGGGACGTGCCTAATGAGGCCAGTTGTTTTATCAATACAGGTGTTCCACATCTTATCATTCCGGTGGATAATATTGATACTGTGACTCTCAATTCATTAGGACCGGATATGAATGGGCATGCCGCACATCCCGAGGGCACAAATGTGAATATTATTGAGAGGGCCAAGGGGAAGCTGTTGGTGAGGACCTGGGAGCGCGGAGTCAATGCGGAAACACTTGCCTGTGGCACTGGAGCTACTGCTTCGGCGATTTTTGCCAATGCTGTCTGGAAATTACCCTGGCCTATTTCCATGACCTACAAGGGTGGAATACTTAATGTGGATTTCCATGGAAATCAGTATTGGTTAACAGGGGCCGCTGAATTAGTTTTTGAAGGTCATATTTTATTGTCCGGGATTTTCCCGCTCACGCACACCAAAACCTCTAACTCAGCCTCTGGACGGGATACCAATTCGATATGAATATCTGGAAAGTAATTGCGCTACAGTCCGAGTGAAAGAAATCCATACAAGCTGGTGGCAACATAATAGAGAGTCAACACGACTAATAAGTATACAGGAGAATCGAGGTTAAGATGTCTTTTTTTGCTGTCATAATGGCGGGCGGGGTAGGTAAACGCTTCTGGCCGCAAAGCCGTCGTTCAACTCCTAAGCAGCTATTGAGCATTGCTGGAGAAGAAAGCATGCTGAGGGTTACTGTGGATCGCCTAAAACTGTTTGCACCTGCAGATCATATCCTCATCATCACAAATTCGGACCAGGAGAAGGGAATTCTATCCGAGATCCCTGAACTACCATCAGAAAACATTATCATTGAACCAGAAGGAAAAAATACCGCTCCTGCCATTGGTCTGGCAGCAATAATTATTCAGCATCGTGATCCTGAAGCAGTCATGGGCGTTTTCCCGGCAGACCATTTTATCCAGGATTTATCATCCTTTGCAGAAAGTATAGAGCAAAGCATCAAAGTGGCTGCGGACAGACAGGGACTGGTGACCTTTGGCGTTACTCCCTCTAGACCTGCCACCGGTTACGGGTACATCCAATACCATGATCGGCCAGACGCTGAAGAGCCTGTATTCGCAGTAAAGGCTTTTGCTGAAAAGCCCGATTTGGATACAGCTAAACTATTTTTAAAGAGCGGTGATTTTCTTTGGAATAGCGGCATGTTTGTCTGGGAAGTGGATGTAATATTAGAGGCTTTTAAGGAGTTCCTACCCGCAATATGGGATAGCCTTGAGAACATCAAAAGGGCTATTGGCTTGCCAGTCTGGAATTCAGTTCTCACGGTGGAGTGGGCTACGCTTAGAAGCATTTCAATCGATTATGGGATAATGGAAAAGGCAAAGAATGTTTTTGTGCTAAAGGTAGAATTTGATTGGAATGATGTTGGTTCATGGGATGCGGTCTATGAGATGAGTAAAAAAGACCCCAAAGGCAATGTATCCCGTGGAGATGTAATCTATCACAACTGTACCAATAACCTGGTTCTCGGCGATGGCAGGACCATTGCTCTCATGGGTGTAAATAATCTGGTGGTGGTCGATACTGAAGATGCTATCCTCATCATGCCCCGGGAGCAGACCGAAATGGTCAAAGAGCTCGTCGATTATTTGAAAAAGCAAAAGAGGGATTCTATTACATAAGATGAAAGCTGAACGAATTCGCGATGAATTTGAAATTCTTGCAGAAAAACTCGGGTATACCATCCGCTACGAAAAAGGTGATTTCAAAGGAGATGTTTGTCGGATCAAGGCTAACAATGTGATCATCATAAACAGATTTACTCCAATCAGTCACCAAAATTATGCGTTTTCACGAATATTCTCCCAGGAGGATCTTTCTCAAGTGAGTATACTGCCCTTATTGAGAACAATGATTGAGGAAGTAGACGAGGACGCCATTGATTTGTTCTCGGAGGGAGAACAGAATGCTTAGACGCGAGGAATTAATGGTTTCCGTCGTGTTGATCATCATCATTTCGATCCTGGGTTATCTGGTGAATCAGTTTCTAGGTTTTGGAGAACACCCAATTCTGGCGAATGTGGTATTTGCATCCATTGTGATCAATTTATATCTGCCCCTCAGGTCAGCTGGTCGCAAAATAATTTTACGTCTGGTGGCACCCTCATATTATCAACGCAATGAGCGATTTCGCCAAATTCTTGATGAAATAGAAGAAGTCAGTACTTATCGGGAAATGCTGGAAATGGTTCCAGGAGCTTTAAAATATCTTTTTGAATCGGAAGTTGTGGGTCTATTTGTCCGGCGCAAAGGTGTCTTCAAAATCGAATCCTCTTTTGCCCCGAATCCGATCATTCTGGATGGATTGACGCTGGATGCAGATCATGAAATCTTGAATAAATTAGACGAGACTGAACACCATCTGATCAATGTCAAATACAGCATTAATGATTTGGATGTTAACCCCCAGGCATTGCCGGTGATGGACTTTCGCAGTTTCAAGCTATTTCAGTGGGCCATTCCTTTAAAGGCTAACAATAGGTTAGCGGGATTCATACTTTTGGACAAGATGCCGCTGGATATGCAGGCTCGTCGTTCAGGGACTCTGTATAATTTTGTAGTTGATGAACTCGCCGTGCTTTTAGAGAAACGCAAATTGTACCATCGTATCCAAATGGAAGCCAGGAAACAACGGGTGATGAGTCTGATTGCCAGGAAAATGGCTGCCACGAGAAATACCACCCGCATCTTTAATCTACTATTGGATGAAATAAACACAATCGTGCCCTTTGATGCCTGTGGTATTTTTCTTTCCACAAGCGATGGTGTAAATATTGAGAAATTTATTCAACGAGGATATAACACAAGACGTTTGAATCCACTGAAGCTGAAAATTGGCAGGGGGATTGTTGGTCGCTGTATTGCCAGTCGCAAGTCCATATCGATACCTGATGTGAAACGTGAGAAGGATTACATATCAGGTAGAGTTGACTCTCGTTCGGAATTATGTGTGCCTATTGCCAGTGGCTCTCATGTTTATGGTGCCATGAATCTGGAATCAAATCGAGTAGCTGCCTTTATTGATGACGATCTGGATTTCCTGCAGACGATTGCTACTCAAGCCGGGGTTCTGATGGAGCGTTATGATATTGAAAAACATGTCAATATTCAGAATGATCTGAGTGAGGATATGGAAAAGGCAGAAAGCTTTCAACGATCATTACTCCCAGATGAAGTCCCTGAACATGAGGAAATAGAGTTTGATATTACCTACATGCCCAATAAGCTGATCAGTGGGGATTTTTACGATCTCTCTACCAAGGCTGAAGATGAATTTACTGTTGCCATAGGCGATGTGGTTGGCAAAGGAATATCAGGTGCTTTAATCATGTCCAATTTTTATGCAACCTATCTTGGTGAAGCTCAAAAAGGATTACCCCTGGCCAGTCTCATGGATAATCTGAATAAATATCTGACTGATGGAACTGATATGGATGAGCAAATCACCTTTTTCCTGAGTAAGATAGATGTTGATGAGGGCGTAATCCGCTATGTGAATGGAGGACACCCCGCACCTCTGGTTTTTCACAGGGATGGCAGTTTTGACCGTCTGGAAATGGGTGGACCACTTCTGGGATTTGATCCTGAATTTACATATGAGATGGGGGAGAATCGTCTTCAAACCGGGGATCTGGTTGTGCTCTACACCGATGGTATCACAGAGACTGTGGGAAAAACAGGTCAACTTTTTGACGAAAGTGGTCTACTTGATACGCTAAAGTCCTGTCAACATATGAATGTTGAAGAAATAGCCAGCCTGATCATGGGGAAGCTGGAAAAATTTAAGGGTAATCAATCATTTGCCGATGATCTCACCCTCATTTTGGCACGCTATTCTGGTATTCCAGCTGTAGAACCTGTGGGACAAAATAATGTGTAATTGCTAAGCTGATAAATTCCATCCTAACATATCACGAAAGCTTCTCTTTGTCTTATCTCAGCCGGAATTATTATGGGTCCGATTTTTTAAAAATGTCTTGCGATTGCTTGAATTAAGGAGATTTTTGTACGCTCTAAAAAAGCACAGAAATTTATGTAAATGTTTCTCCTGAACGATCATAACACCGCCTTTCATACCAGACAATTGGCTATGAATAATTTTTATATATAACTTAATTTTTTGAGGA
Source organism: bacterium (assembly GCA_013202895.1). Taxonomy (GTDB): domain Bacteria; phylum Fidelibacterota; class UBA8477; order UBA8477; family JABMPR01; genus JABMPR01. The sequence goes on from JABMPR010000138.1 coordinate 14,969, forward strand.
GTTGAGAATGAAAGATTATTTAACAAAGGACATCCGAAACGTTGCCATTGTTGGCCACGCTTCGTCAGGGAAGACGATCCTAAGCGAAGCTATGCTACATTCTGCTGGTTTGAGTACTAGAATCGGGACCATATCAGAAGGAAATACTAAATCAGATTATCGTCCACAAGAGATAGAGCGACAATGTTCTATTGGCACTTCACTCCTGGCGATTGAATGGGATGAAACCAAATTAAATATTCTGGATACTCCAGGATTCAGTGATTTTGTAGGTGATGCGCTCAGTGCTGTTCGAGTTGCTGATACAGGCCTGATTGTTGTTGATGGAACACATGGTCCTGAGATGGGGACCGAAAACATGTGGAACTACTGTCATGAATATCATATTCCCAGAACTTTTGTAGTCACTGGACTTGATAAAGAACATTCAAATTTTCATAAAGCATTTGCAGGTCTAAAGGATAGCTTTGGTAATCACGTGACTGCACTCCAACTGCCTGTAAATGAGGGGATTGGATTTAACAGGATTGTTGATATTATCCGCAAGAAAACCCTGGTATACAAAGATGGTAGTGGCAAGTACACCATGGAAGATTTACCCGATGCGGTAGCTGATGAAGTAGAAACCATGTACACAGAGTTGGTGGAGCAGGTTGCAGAATCAGATGAAGCATTAATGGAAAAATATTTTGACCAGGGGGAGCTTTCTGAAGATGATTTACGTCACGGTTTAAGGGAAGCCATTATTCATAAACAAATATTTCCTGTATTTTGTAGCGCAGCACTCAACAATGTCGGTGTATCAAGACTTTTAGACTTAATTCAAAAATATTTTCCATCACCTGCTGATATGCCTGCAGCTATTGCAGAAGATGGTACCGAGCTGCATGCAGACAATGTGAATGAGACAGCGGCTCTTATTTTCAAAACAACCAGCGAAGCCCATGTTGGTGAATTAAGTTTTTTCCGCGTTTATGCCGGTCAGATCACATCAGGCATGGATCTGGCAAATCCCAACCGCAGCGGCCATGAACGTCTTGGGCATGTTTATGCCGTAAATGGCCATGACCGTGATGAAGTCCACGCAATTAATGCCGGAGACATTGGTGCCACGGTTAAGCTAAAGATATCACACACTGGTGATACGCTTTCACATCCAAAATCTGCCGTTACGCTAAAGGCTACTACTTTTCCAACACCAAATATTCAATTTGCCATCGTTGCCAAAGCCAAAGGCGAGGAAGATAAAATCAGTTCTGGTCTAGCCCTGTTGCATGAAGAAGATCCAACCCTCTTATACGAGGTAGACTCAGAGTTACACCAAACCGTCCTTTCCGGTCAGGGTGAGCTGCAGATAAATGTGGCTTTCCAGAAGCTTCAAGAGCGCTTTAAGGTCCAGGTTGAGCTGGTTGAGCCAAAGATCGCTTATCGCGAAACAATTAAAGCCAAGGGTGAAGCAAGATATCGCCATAAAAAACAGTCTGGCGGTGCCGGTCAGTTTGCAGAAGTTATGCTGAGGGTTGAGCCCTTGAAGCGGGGATCCGGGATCGTATTTGAAGAGACATTGGTGGGACAGAATGTCGATCGTGTGTTTGTGCCTTCGGTTGAGAAGGGTATCAAAGCTGCATCCGAGGAAGGCTTCGTCGCCGGTTTCCCAATCGTGGATGTTAAAGCTGTATTTTATGATGGGAAAATGCATCCGGTTGATTCCAAGGATATTGCCTTTCAAATTGCCGGCAAGGGTGCTTTTCGGGATGCCTGTAAGCAATCCAAACCCTGTCTGCTGGAACCCATCTTCGAAATCGAAGTGCGTGTTCCGGAAGAGTATATGGGAGATGTTATGGGCGATTTGACAGCCAAACGTGGACGCATTCTCGGTATGGATGCAGATGGTCATTACCAGTTGCTTAAGGCAAAGGTGCCCCATGCAAATCTGTTTAAATATGCCTCCACATTGCGTTCATTGACTCAGGGTAAGGCTTCTCATAAGCAGAAGTTTTCTCATTATGATGATCTGCCCAAAGAGGAAGAGATTCGCTTGATCGCAGCTTTGGAAGCGGCCAAGGAAGAAGAATAAACAGCGTTTGTCACATTCAGTCGCTAGAGCTGTGGCAAATTAATATTAGCTGATGAGCCGAATTATCCTCAACTTTGTAGAAGCTGATTCGGCTCCTGGATTTTAAGCAAGGAAACCTGGAGTAAGTATGGAGAGATTGTGGGCACCCTGGCGGATGGAATACATTCGATCTATGCAGCAGGAGGGTTGTATTTTTTGCGACAAACCGGCTGCTGCTGATGACAGAGAGAACTTGCTGCTGTACCGGGGAAAGACTTGCTGCATCCTCATGAATCTGTATCCATATAATAATGGTCATCTCATGATCGCACCTCTGGAACACAATCACAGGATGGAAGATTTGCCAGTGGAAACCTTGACTGAAGTTATGCGCTTGAGTCAGGAATGTATGCGAATATTGCGGGCTGAGTTTCGAGCCGATGGCTTTAACCTGGGTTTAAATGAGGGGGAGATTGCCGGTGCAGGAATTGCAGAGCATATCCATTTCCACATCGTTCCTCGCTGGGCAGGTGATACTAATTTTATGCCTGTAACCGGGCATGCAAAGGTGCTGGTCCAGGGGCTGAAGGAGTCATTCGATACTTTGAAACCCCATTTTGATAAAATCACTATTTAAGCGGTTGACAGCCTATAAGGCGGAGTTTATCTTTGCGCGCTTTTTAAGCCTATCCGGAGTAGCTTACACCTACGTTCAGCTTTGCCGAACTACGGTGCACAGGCAACCGCAGAGCGGGTGTCTAAAGTGAAAAGGAAGAGACAATAATCCGGAGTAGCTTACACCTACGAACAACTACGCTGAACAGCCAACAACAGACCCGTTCTCAGAAGCA
>JABMPR010000139.1 GCA_013202895.1 bacterium
AGGGATTAGGATAATTCTGCGAGAGTTCAAAACTTGTTGGACCTGAAACAAAATCATCTGCAGAAACTGGACTAGAACTCAAAATAACACCACGATACATGAAAAATCTCTCAAAAGAGGGATCGGCCCATTGGGTTCCCCACCATTCAGGAGCATAATCAGCCACAGCGGCATCGAATTCATCTGCACTGGAATAGTCCAAATCCCAGATTACAGTACTCAAGCGAACCGTATCGCCGAGTTCATAGCCAAAATCAGCGGTATTGATGACCAGCTCAAGGGAATATCCAGCATCGTCGCCATTGGTTCCAGTGTGCGTCACTGTACCCTCGGGTTCAAAGCTGACGCCCTCTGCAGATCCCGTTGGAATTTGATCGTTGGTCTCAAAGGTGATTCCATCTCCTTCTACACCTGAAAAGTACATGGCTTTAACCTCTTTACGGGCGGTGGGGGCATAATCACCCTTGTCTGTCATCCAAAGGAATAAGCCGTCGGCTTCCCAGCCTGGAGACCATTTGCCAACGGACATATCATTGGATTCAACAGCGATGTAGAGCAAATCATCTTTGTGAACGAATTTGATCATCGTTTCACTTGCATCAGTGTAATCATTGTCCGGATCGCTCCACTGTGCATAATAGCCACCAGTTGAGCCATTGGTATTGTGGCCAACTAGGACTGATTCTGCCCCGGCCCAAAAGCTCTCTGTGATCTGGCCGTCCATGACGATGTCATCCTGGGTGGCATAGGCAATGCGCGTGGTTGGATCTGACAGTCGCAGGATGCGCATGTCTGGACCCCACTCACTACCCCACCAGGCTTTGTAAAAGGTGCCCACATCCCAGGCTTGACCATCTACACCAGTATATCCATCCGGATCAAAGATATTTATCAACACTTGAACATCACTATAAGCATCAGTATACCCAAGATCGGCGAGATGAATCACCAGTTCTGCTGTATATCCTGAATCAACACTCGTGGTATCGTTAACGATAGTACCTGAATTCTTATGGGCAGCTCCTGCTCCTGAAGTTGGATATTGCCAGGGTAGTTCCAGGTGGATATCTGGATCCGTGCCTGCTAGGTTGAAGTATAGCTTGTACTCTACGTCGATCCCGCTGGCATCTTTCACCTTCATGAAGAGACCATCACCTTCCCAACTGCCATCAAAACGGCAGACAGATTTATCATCAGAATCCAGACTAATGTACAAATCCAATCCATCGTGTACAATTTTGACAATGGTGCTGGTTGTATCAGTATATGGGGCTTGGACCTCGACCCCGCCTGTCACGGCATAGTCAACATCACCCGTGCCCATTCCGGCATTGAAAACCAACCTGTCATAGCGGCGAGCCCAGACATTTTCATCCAAGACACCATCTACGGTGGGTGCGGTTTCAACTGACACGACTTTAATAAAAGTCGGATCTGCATGGCTGCCAGCAACAACTGTTACTGGGTTACTCAGAGTGATTACTGCCACTAAGAGTGCTAGAATAACACGTAATTTCTCCATCACGTCCTCCTGTTTACTCGTTATTTGAAACCTTGGTTCTGAAACCAAATATTGTTGATTCCCATCTATCAAGGATTCTATTTAAAAACATTTCTATACACTTTCCTGCTTACTGCCACAGGATTTGCGAATGACCTGTTGCAGTGGAATAATTATTTTTTCGGTGGTTCGCTCTGAAGGATCCATATTAAGATTTTTAAGGATTGATTCTGCAGCCAGATGGCCGAGACGACGCAAAGGCACGTGTACGGTAGTAAGTCCGGGATCGGTATATGCCGCCGATGAGATATCATCAAAACCAACGATGGCCAAATCTAAGGGTACAGAAAGTTTAAGAACCCTGGCAGCCTCAATAGCACCGATTGCCATTGCATCGTTGGCAGCAAAAATGGCTGTGGGTCTGGGATTTCGTTGCATGAGAGTGATGGTAGACTGATATCCAGAGGCTTCAGTGAAGTTACCTACGACTTCCAACTCCTCCCGTTCTTCGAGCTGGAATTCCTTTCGACCATCCACATAACCCCGATATCGTTCCTTAGCATCATAATTATGCTTGCCACCATGGATGAAAGCGATCCGCTTATGGCCGAGATCGGATAAGTGATGTACCATTTCCTTTGCTGAATTATAATTGTCCAGCAATAGGGTAGTGGCACGGGGAGCATCAATCTCACAAGCAATTAGAACAACGGGTATTTTATTATTTATTAACGGGATCATGAGACCTTTATAGTCACTTGCTGAAGGCATCATCATGATCAGGCCATCGATACGGCCACCCTTGACAAAACCATTGATCGTCTTGATCTCTTCTTCTTCATCGTGGGCACTGGAGATCAATATCTGATGATCGTTTTGGGAAAGATGACGATTGATCCCCTGAATAATCTCAGCAAAATAGTAGGCACTGGCATCGGGGAAAATCAGTCCGATGGTTTTTGTCTTTTTCCTTTGCAGTCCAAGAGCATTGACATTAGGAACAAAGTTGAGTTCCTTGATGATCTCACCCACTCGATCACGCGTAGCAGGTCTAACCTTGTCGGAATTGTTTAGGACCCGGGATACCGTTGCAGTCGATACTTTTGCTTTTTTAGCTACATCACTAATAGTCGTCATGGGGTCACCATATATGGAATTTGTGGTCTCCGCTTTTATAAATGTAAACGGTTACATTATAATATATCCATGTATAAACGTTTGTCAAGTCGTATATATTAACTATATATGATCATATATATATGCATGTATATTATACACTTAACCATATTTTTATCTTCCTAGCTATGGATCTAGCCCTTTCATCATAAATTCTTTGACTATTGGCAGGATATTCCTATTATCCACTATGTAAATCCAAATAAATCAGTACAGCGTTCATCGAAGTATGTAGATAACTATTGATAATATTATGCTTATATACATTTTAACTTTATGTAATGCGTTACATCCTGAATTTTTATCTACTAATGAAGGTATCAGGAGTAAAACAGGACCGAAACAGGAGAATTCAGAATGGAACTATCAGCAAGCCAACTTGCGCAGGTAAAAGCCATCATCAACAGGATGACACCTGAAGAAAAGGCAGGTCAGATGATCCTGACCGACCCCCGATTCCTCGAAACTCCCGGTGACATCTCCAGATTCAACTTAGGAGGAATCTTTGTTAATGGTGGTGGAGCGCCTCCACCAAATACCATAGATTCCTGGATTTTGTTGGCAGAAAAGATGCAGCACCACGGTCGGAAGTCGTCCCTGGCAATACCTCTGCTTTTGGGTACTGACGCCGTTCACGGTAATAACAATTTTCATGGAGCAGTACTTTTTCCCCATAATATCGGACTTGGTGCCGGAAACAATCCCCTGCTTGTTGAAGAGATTTCCAGAATCACATCCTTGGAATTGGCTGCGACAGGCTTTAACTGGAATTTTGCACCTTGTGCCGCTGTAGTTGACGATCCTCGCTGGGGCAGGACCTATGAATGTTACTCCTCAGATACCGGAATCGTTTCCCAACTGGCTGCTGCTGCTGTTCGAGGCGTACAGACTAATTTTGGAACAGGGAAAGCCAGGGTTTTAGCCTGTGCAAAACATTTTATTGGTGATGGAGGCACCGCCGGAGGTGTGGATAGAGGAAACACAAATATAGGATTGGCAGAGCTACGAGCACGTTTTCTACCACCCTATGAAGCTGCTATTGCCGCTGGTGTTGGCAGCATCATGCTCTCATACAATCAATGGAACGGAACATACTGTCACGGTAGTCGAACTCTGATTACCGACCTTCTCAAGAATGAATTGGGTTTTAAGGGGCTTGTGGTTTCGGATTGGGACGCCATAGAGTATCTCGCGCCCAAGGATCAGTATATTGATGCAATATCTATTTCCATCAATGCTGGCTTAGATATGATTATGGCAAGTCGGAAATACAAAACCTGTCATGAGGGATTACTTGAACTTATGTCTAAGGGTGATATCCCATTGTCGCGTATTAATGATGCAGTGGAGCGAATTCTAACGACAAAAGCTGCTTTAGGTCTGCTGGATGCACAGCGACCAGAATTGCCTTCGAAAATAATGATTGGTTGTAAGGAACATCGTCAGATAGCCAGAAAGGCGGTGCAGGAATCTCTCGTCCTCCTGAAAAATGACTCTATTCTTCCCTTGGGATCGAAATTTAAGCAAATCCATATTTGTGGAGAATTTGCCGATGATATAGGTCTGCAATGTGGTGGTTGGTCCATTTCCTGGCAAGGGAGTAAAGGCAAGATAACTGAAGGCACAACGATCATGGAAGGCATTCGCGATCAGGCACCAATGGGAATCGAGATTAGTTATTCAAAAGAAGCCACAGTAGCTGATGGAACGGATCTTGTCATCGCCGTAGCTGGAGAATATCCCTACGCGGAATTTCATGGTGACTCCCAGGATTTGGGATTTCCCCAAGATCAGGAAGCATTCCTATCATCTCTTATCAAATTTGATATTCCAGTGTTATTAATCTTAATCACTGGACGGCCATTGATAATCACACCGAATTTAAATAACGTTGAAGCTATCATGGCTGCTTGGTTGCCTGGCACCGAAGGAGCTGGGATCGCCGATGTGTTATTCAGTCAGGACATACCAACAGGACGACTGCCAACCAACTGGCCGAGTGTTCTGGAAGACTACAAGAATAGCAAGTAAATCATCGTGGAGCTAATTCACCTTTGTAACATACTGACCTACAGCTATATACTAAACTAGATATCACCTTGTCGGATTAAATGGATACAAACCGTGTCACACATACGCCATAGCGATCTTGTAACTATTTGTTATTATTGATTCTTCTTTAGGCTCATAATACGACGTGCTTTTGTGGTGTTGAAATCACCCTGTTTTAGCCTCACATATTTATGAATTCTATACGAATCAGACCGTATGTTTAAATCAGTGAGGGTAAAGCTCCTTAAATTGTTGAGCAGCAAAAC
>JABMPR010000002.1 GCA_013202895.1 bacterium
CCCATAAAGACCTCTGCAGGTCGGGCGTTGAACCAGAGAAAACCAATCGAAGCTCCGATGAGTGCCGCACAGAAGACAGTGAGCTCTCCTGCACTAGGGAGATACATAATGTTTAAATATTGGCTGAAATCAGCTCGTCCAGTGATATAAGCAATTCCGGCAAAAACTAATGCAGCTATAGCCATGAGACCTGACGCCAGTCCATCGAGACCATCACTTAGGTTCACGGAATTTGAAGTAGCTGTGATTACAAATATGACGAATGGAATGTAGATCCACCAGGCTCTTAGGTCGATGGTAAGATCTTTGAAAAAGGGAAAGGTGGTCGACGTACGGAAATCTTTAAATTCTGGATGCAGAATCATGACGACACCGAGGATTAAACCTAAGGATATTTGTCCTAATAGCTTGTAGCGAGCAATAAGTCCATCTTTGGACTTTTTAACTGCTTTTAGATAATCGTCAATAAATCCGACAGCCCCCATCCAGATCACAGAGAGCATCATCATCTGAATGTAAATGTTGTCGAGTCGTCCAAACAATAGAGTTGGGACGAGTATGGAACCAATGATTATAAGCCCGCCCATAGTGGGCGTACCTGCTTTTGATTCATGGGTTTTTGGACCTGAGGGTCGAATCATTTCCCCAATCTGCATGGAATGCAGTTTGCGAATGATCAGGGGACCCACCAGGAATGAGAAGAGCACAGCAGTAATGGCCGCACCTGCTGAACGAAAAGAGATATATCTGAATACGTTGAACGCAGAGAAATAATCCTGGAGGGGTAGCAATAAGTGATATAACATTATTTCCGTTCCTTATAGGCTTGGATGAATTCTTCCAACTTCATTCCGGGATCCCTTCAGATAAACAAGATCCCCAGGTGCTACCTGGTTTAAAAAATTCTGGATTGCCGGACGCTTTTCTACGTTATGGTAGAAATTCTTAAAGCCATGATTATTAAGGTGTTGTACGCAGGATATTACTTCCTGCCCGACCAAAATTATATAGTCAAAACCAGCCGATAACATCTGTTCTGCAATGATGGTATGCAGACCTCCACTTTCATCTCCCAACTCCAGCATATCAGCAAAAATCAGAATTTTACGGCGAGATGAGTGCATTTCGGCCATTGTTTCAAAACCAGCCTGTGCACTGGCTGGATTTGCATTATAGGCGTCATTAAAAAAATTCACACGATCTATCACTATTTGCTGCATTCGACCGGCTTCACCAGGATAATCTTCGAGCGCTAGCTTCACCTGATCGGAGTTGATACCATTGTACCTGGCGAGGGTAACGGCGGCTGCCGCATTGAGAGGAAATACCTTTCCTGGTTGTCCTAAATGAGCTGTGTGGCTGTTATAACTCAGCTCATAACAACCCTTTTGATCAGGACCCTGCATGCTATAGCTATATTCGATTTCTTCCTGGAATCCGAAGCGAACTGGATGCTGAACATCGGCGGACAATTGGGTTACTAAATCATCATCAACATTCACAAAAATTTGTCCACCTGTGGCTGATAAATGTTGAAATAGTTCGCCCTTTGTCGCCTGGATCGTATCCAAATCGTGGAAAAATTCGGTATGAGCCTTGCTGATATTAGTGATCACTCCCTGGTTAGGACTGGCGATGTTGCATAAGTATTCGATATCCCCCTTTGCACTGGCTCCCATCTCGATCACTGCAATTTCGTGGCTATCGTTAAGAGTCAGGAGCGTAAGTGGTAACCCAATATGATTATTGAAATTACCGTCAGTAGATAGAACTGAATATTCTTTTTGCAATATGTGAGCGAGCAAACTTTTCGTGGTGGTTTTACCATTGGTCCCTGTAATGGCTATCAGAGGTAATTCAAATCGCTTCCGGTGATTAGCAGCCAGTCGGGCCAAAGTTTTTGCTGGGTCATCACAGATAATCAGGGGAATAGGAGCGTCCCAGGTTTCACATCCTTCCCAGATAGTGGAGGCCATGACAGCTGAAGCGCCGCGGGAAATGGCGTTTGGGATAAAATCATGACCGTCCACCTGGGTTCCATAAAATGCTACAAAAAGTTCTCCAGCAATCAATTTTCGGGTATCAATACTGACACCCCGAATTTCTGAATTGAAATTGCCCTTAATTGTTATTTCAGGGAGTGATAATATGGTTTCAGGCAGTATAGGCATGCTGCTCCATAAAATCATTTACCACATTCATATCACTATAGGGCAAACGTTTGCCCATAATTTCCTGGTAGGGTTCATGCCCCTTGCCCAGAATAGCAACAATATCTTCCGACCGGGCTTGGTTCAAGGCGCTAAGAATGGCCAATGTTCGATCTTGTACGATGTCGTAGTTCGTACTGGACCCGCAGCCGGATTCTATCTCTTTTATGATATCCATGGGTGACTCTGATC
>JABMPR010000012.1 GCA_013202895.1 bacterium
CAGATGATCCTGATCATCGGCGAAAACTTTTGACACCCCGGCATTATGCATATTTAAAAATAAGTGAGGGCTGTGACAATGTATGTAGCTTTTGTGCCATCCCCATTATGCGAGGCAAGCAGCGGAGTAGGGATATTGAATCCCTGGTGAAGGAAGCCAATATGCTCTCAGCTCGAGGTGTTCGAGAGATGCTGGTGATTGCCCAGGATAGCACGACCTATGGTTGGGATCTCCAACCCAAACGCTATCTGCATGAGCTGCTAACACAACTGGATCAAGTGCAGGGACTGGATTGGATAAGATTGCACTATGCCCACCCTTCGCATTTTTCAAGGAGGCTTATTCCCATCTTTAAAAATGCGCGTCGAATCCTGCCATATCTTGACATCCCGGTCCAACACGCGTCATCTGCTATGCTCGCAGCGATGAAACGTGGTCTGGATAGTGATGGCTTGCGCCGCTTGCTTCTGAATCTTCGTGAGGAAATTCCGGATCTGAAGTTGCGCACCTCAATTATCGTCGGTTTTCCTGGTGAAACTGATAAAGATTTCGACACCCTTCTGGATTTCATGGAAGAAATCCAATTTGATCGTTTGGGTGTCTTCAAATACTCGGAAGAAGAAGATACTTCTGGCGCTGATCTGCAGGATGATGTCCCAGCCAATGTCAAGGTTGAGCGAATGGATGCCGTGATGGATCTGCAGCACAGTATATCATTCACTAAAAATCAAGAATTAATTGGGCGTGAGTTGGATATAATCATTGATGGACCAGATCCTGACAATCAGGACCAGATGTTGGGACGCACGATTTGGGATGCACCTGAGATTGATCAAGTCGTGTATATTGAAGGAAAATATGAACCGGGCAGCATCGTGAAATTATTAATCGATGACGCCGGTCCCTATGAGCTTTACGCCTCTGGACAGCCCCTTATTCGATAGTAAAGAGGAGATGGGGAAACGCTGAGGACTGATGTTGCAGTTCTTCATCATCAAAAATGTTTGTCCCTGAATTGTTGTGGCATCATTTCCGGGATATGCTATTATCCCACCGAGTTTCAACATAGAACAGGATTTAATAATGAATAAAGAAAAACCTGGTATCATTTATCTTATCGATGGATCAGCCCTTGTTTATCGTTCCCATTTTGCCTTCATACGTCAACCATTAATTAACTCAAAAGGTCAATTGGTTAGCGCAATATACGGCTTTATGAATGCCTTGCTGCGGCTGATGGCCAAGGAGCAACCCGAATATCTGGCCGTGGTCATGGATACCAAGGAAAAAACATTCCGCCATCATCGCTATCCCAATTATAAAGCCACCCGTGAAAAAATGCCGGATGATTTAGCAGTCCAACTTCCAGTTATAGATGATATTGTAAACAAACTTAATATTCCCTATTTGAAGCAGGAGGGTTTCGAGGCGGATGATATCATTGGAACCATAGCCACTCAGGCTTCGGCTGCAGGACTTGAAGTAAAAATTCTGACTGGAGATAAAGATTTTGCACAATTGGTGGACGAACAAGTTCAAATCTTAAATCCCAGAGACAACTCAATCTGGACCCCTGACTATGTGATAGAAAAGTGGGGTGTTCCCCCTGAAAAGATTATTGATCTATTAGGACTCATGGGGGATGCCTCTGATAATGTTCCGGGGGTTCCCGGAGTGGGTCCCAAAACTGCGCTAAAATTGATTGCTGAATATGGAGGAATGTTTGAGCTGTATGAGCATCTTGACGATGTTAAAAATCCTAAATTAAAGCTCAAACTGGAAGAGAATCGGGAAATGGCTTTTCTATCCAGAGAATTAGTAACCATAAAAACGGATATGGAAACGGTACCGACCTGGGATGAAATTCGGAGCAAATCCCCAGATATCGAATCAGTGAGGGCTGTTTTCCAGGAGTTTGAACTCTTCAATCTGATGAAACCGCTTGATGATGTGCGAGTGTTATATGATGATGGAAGTGGTCCTCAAAAATCTACAAAAGCGAGAAATTATACAGTCGTAAAACATATTCCTGAGCTTATGGAGCTGGTTCAAAGTCTATCTGGGAAAGCAATGGTGGCCTTTGATCTGGAAACTACTGGGCTTGACGTACTAACTACCGAAATAGTTGGATTATCATTTTCCTGGGAAGCTGATCAAGGGGTTTATGTTGCCGTGAATTACCCAAATCCTCCTGAAGGCTGTTTTACCAGAGATGATATTCAGACAATCCTACGTGAGCTAAAACCTTTTTGGGATTCAAAAACTGTTCAGAAAACAGGACATAATCTCAAATTCGATCTATCTGTTCTGAAAAGCTATGGGATCCAGGTGCAAGGGGTTGCATTTGACTCTCAAATCGCAGCTTATCTGGTTAATCCCGGTGGTCGAGGTTATGGCATGAATGATTTGAGTGTTCAATATCTGGGTATCGAACCGATTCATATTGAAGAACTTATCGGAAAAGGGAAGGATCAGATCACCATGGATCGGGTGGATCTGCATCGAATCAGCGAGTACGCAGCCGAAGATTCAGATATCGCCTTTCAACTTTTTGAGATTCTTTCTGCAAAGATCAAGGAAGATGGGCTTTCCAGAGTTTTTGAAGAAATTGATTTACCTCTTATGCCGGTCCTGATGGATATGGAACGGGAAGGAACCTTTGTGGATGCTGATATCCTGGGTGAGATGTCGATCAGTCTTGGGCAGGAGATGGAGCGTCTGCAGACTGCAATATTTGCAGAAGCTGGGGAGGAATTTAACCTGGCATCACCGCGACAGGTTGCCGAGATATTATTTGAAAAACAGGGGATAAAGCCGATCCGAAAAACAAAAACTGGCTATTCCACCGATGTTAATGTCTTACAAATTCTGGCCAAAGAGCATGCTATCCCGAGATATATGCTTGATTACAGACAGGTCGTTAAATTGAAATCTACCTATACGGATACATTGCCGCTATTAATTCATGAAAAGACCGGTCGTATCCACTCCAATTTTAATCAGACCATCGCTGCGACAGGTAGATTGAGCTCAACCAATCCAAATTTCCAGAACATTCCTGTACGCACAGAATTGGGACGTGATATTCGTAAGGCTTTTCGACCCCAAGAAGCTGGCTATAAAATTTTGGCTGCGGATTATTCACAGATTGAATTGCGCTTAATGGCTCAGTACTCACAGGATGAGCGCCTGATTCAGGCTTTCAAGAATGGTGAAGATATCCATACTGCAACAGCAGCCCATGTTTTTGGAACGGATCTATTCGGTGTTACACCTGATCAACGCCGCCGAGCCAAGGTTGTCAATTTTGGAATCATGTATGGGGCCGGTCCCTTCAGAATGTCAAATGAATTGGAGATATCCCATTCAGAAGCGGCTGAATTGATCGCAGAATATTTTGCAACTTATCCCCGTATCAGAAATTATCTTGATGATACACTGGAATTTGCCAGAAAGAATAAGTTTGTGCAAACACGCTTTGGAAGAAAGCGACCCATCCCAGATATAGATGCCTCCAATGCCATGAGTCGACAGGGTGCTGAACGAGTTGCGACCAATATGCCCATACAGGGGACAGCAGCAGATATCATAAAGCTGGCTATGATCAAAGTCCATGAAAGGATGCGTACTCAAGATTTGAAGAGCAAGATGATCCTTCAAGTTCATGATGAGTTGGTTTTCGAGGCTCTTGATTCAGAAGTAGATCAGCTATCAAGCCTGGTTAAAGAGACCATGGAGCATACAACCGAACTGGATATACCACTTACCGTGGATATTGGGATCGGTGACAATTGGCTGGAGGCTCACTAGAAAATCCAGTAGGTCAGACAATCTCAGGAAAAATTGAACAACGTCTTTGCGATCCCTCTCGCAGTTATTCCTCTCCTTTCAATTACCCCGCGCTTAAACTTGGGGGTATGCCTCAATTCGATTTCATCCCCCCCGGCTTAAAAGCCAGGGTTATTGTAATACCCTCAACAATTTTGTGAGGACCCTCCAATTTTACTATTGTTCACTCTCAATAAATACTGGCTAAAAGATATAATATCGGGGATATTCAAGGGTTCTTGTTGGTTGTGATTCTGAGGAGGAAGAAATGTTGATCCGAACAAAGGCTCCCTTAAGATTAGGCTTAGCTGGCGGGGGTACTGACGTATCGCCCTATTGCGATGAGTATGGCGGCATGATCTTGAATGCCACTATTGATATGCACACCTTCTGTACCATTGAACCCCTGGATAATGACAAAATCATTTTTGAAGCAATCGACCTGAATACCAGTGTTACATACGAACTGAGCGAGAAGATTGAGATTGATGGTGTGTTGGATCTACATAAAGGTGTTTATAACCGGATCGTGGGTGAATTTAACGCTGGCAAACCCCTGTCTTTCAAAATGACCACCCTTTCGGATGCACCAGCAGGGAGTGGGTTAGGGACTTCATCCACAATGGTCGTGGGTATGGTCAGTGCTTTTGCTGACTGGCTAAGATTGCCCCTGGGTGACTATGACCTTGCCCATCTGGCATATGAAATCGAGCGACTTGACCTTGGATTGAGGGGTGGCAAGCAGGATCAATATGCCGCTACTTTTGGTGGCTTCAATTTTATGGAATTTTATAAAAATGATCGAGTGATAGTGAACCCATTGCGCATTAAGAGTTGGATCATTGATGAATTAGAATCATCTATGGTTTTGTTTTATACTGGCGCTTCAAGGGAGTCTGCAAAGATCATTGATGAACAGATTGCCAACACAAAGCAAAAGAATCAACAAGCCATCAATGCCATGCATGAGCTCAAGTTAGATGCCAGTTTGATGAAGGAAGCCATTCTCCGGGGGGATATCAGCTCCTATGCAGATCTACTTGGGAAATCCTGGCTGGCGAAAAAGAATATGGCCAATTCCATTAGTACCCCGGTGATTGAAGAAGCCTATGATCAGGCGCTGGGATCTGGAGCAATAGCCGGGAAGGTGAGTGGGGCTGGCGGCGGCGGATTCATGATGTTTGTTGTTGACCCACTTGCCCGTTTGAATGTGATCAGGGAGCTAAATAAATTAGACGGGACAGTTATGAATTTTCATTTTACCAAATATGGCGTTAAGGGCTGGCGGATATGAAAGACTATATTTTGAAGCAAATCAAAGACTCCTATGACACTAAGTTGCTGATATACAATGATGCGGAACTTGTTCAGCTCATACAGGATGTGTCGCAGATAATTGTTGATGCTTACAAGAAGGGAAACAAAGTCCTGATCGCTGGTAATGGAGGCAGTGCAGCGGATGCTCAACATCTGGCAGGTGAATTTGTGAGTCGCTTTTATTTTGATCGGCCTGGGCTTCCGGGCCTGGCATTATCCACTGATACTTCAGTAATGACCGCCATTGGTAATGATTATGGATTCGAGCGCATCTTTGCCCGTCAGATTGAGGCAAATGGTGTCGCAGGAGATGTTTTTATCGGAATTTCCACCAGTGGCAATTCTGCAAACATTATTGAAGCTTTAAAAACATGCAAGAGCCAGGGTGTGATCTCAGTCGGATTTGTAGGTGAAAGTGGTGGTAAAATGGCAGAGCATTGCGATTATTGCATCAAAGTACCATCTAATATTACACCCAGAATCCAGGAGGCTCATATTATGGTCGGGCATATCATTTGCGCCATTGTCGAAGAAGCAGTGTTTGGAAAGGGTTTTTGATTGAAGGCTGTAGTATTGGCTGGAGGATTGGGAACTCGCCTCCGAGGTGTTATTTCTGAAGATATCCCCAAACCGATGGCACCCATCCATGGAAGACCCTTTTTGGAGTATCTGCTGATGTACTTATCACGGAGCAGGATGACCCACGTTATTCTGTCAGTTGGCCATAAATTTGAAAATATCAAGGATTATTTCGGAACATTTTATTTTGGAATGGAAATCAGTTATTCGGTTGAAGAGGCACCCTTAGGTACGGGGGGAGCCATAAAATATGCTCTAGACTCCATCTCGGAAAATAAAGAGCATGTCCTGGTGCTAAATGGTGATACATATTTTCCCATACGAATCAGTAAGTTTTTAGATCATCATGTACTCATAGATTCAGATATCAGTCTAGCCCTAAAACACCTCGATGACAAATCACGCTATGGTGTGGTCGAGTTAAGCCAGCTCAGCAGAATAGAAGCTTTTCTTGAGAAGGGTGGAGCGGGTCCCGGTTTAATAAATGGTGGTATCTACATTATGCACCAGAATTTTTTTCAAAATAAAGATGTGCCACAAAAATTTTCCTTTGAAGAATTCCTGAGTGACAATGTGGGCAAACTGCATATTTCTGGTGTTCCCTTTGAGGATTATTTTATGGATATGGGCTTACCGGAGGATTACAAAAAGCTCGGAAGTGAACTATTGAATCACTTATGAGAAAGGCACTTTTTCTGGATCGGGATGGGGTGGTGAATGTTGAGAGAAACTATACGATTCAGATTGAGGATTTCCAATTTATTGAAGGAATCCATGCCTTATGTTCTGAGTTTCAAGAGCGCGGTTATCTTATATTTGTTATCACGAATCAGGCTGGAATTGCTCGTGGATATTACACGGAAGCTGAATTTCAACAATTGACGGACTGGATGCTGGAAGCATTCGAATCCAATGGTATTCATATTGAAAAGGTCTATCATTGTCCGCATCATCCTGATTTTGGGGGTGACTGTGAATGTCGAAAACCAAATCCAGGAATGATTCTACAGGCTAAGTTTGATTACAATCTTGATTTGGCTAAATCAATTCTAATTGGTGATAAAGAGAGTGATTTACAGGCCGGGAGAAATGCCGGTATCGGCCAGAATATATTGTTCAATGGAACAAAAATAGATCACCAAATCATTCCCTGGCAACAGCTCTAGGTAATTTATAAGCCGAAATCTTTTTAGCATCCTGATTATTATAAATAAATAGTTAATAAATAAATTGTATTAACTAACATCATAAATATATTGGGATCAAGATCTAAGATATTATTGCTTTTATTGAAAATGAAAATTGCCCTGATTTAATCCCTAGTGCATGGTTTCCGCTATGGTTTGCATGGCTGATTAATTAAGTTTTACGGTTCACACATCAACCTGGATGAACGGTTTCTTTTTATGGGAGGAATAAGCGTATTCATATAACGCTAGCATCATTTAAGATAATATACTTGAGGAATAGTTTATGAGACAAGCAAGACTGCTTCTTGTAATGTTTGCCGTTAGTTCCATTTTGATAGCGGGAACCACTGGAAAAATATCAGGAAATATCAAGGACAATAGCACGGGTGATGCCTTGATTGGTGTAAATATTATGATCGAGGGGACAGGGTTGGGAGCTACGACCAATCTGGAAGGTTACTATGTAATCCTCAACGTTCCGCCGGGCTTTCACACTATAAAAGCCAGTATGATTGGTTTTTCCCGGCATGAAATCCAACAAGTACGCGTAGAAATAGATCGAACTGAGACGCTTGATATCAACATGTTAGAGGAGATTCTGGAAGGTGAATCCATTGTAATTACTGCCGAACGAAAGGTAATAAAAATGGATGTAGCTGCCAGTCAGCGCAGCATTAGTTCCGAAGGTATTGAGGAACTTCCTGTTACAAGTATTAGTGAGGTTCTGGGTCTTCAAGCAGGTGTAAGTGGTTTCTCAGTGCGTGGTGGTGCAAGCGATGAAACATCCCTGATGATCGATGGGATCGAACTAAGAGACGAGAGAACAAATCGACCAATCACTGGCATTCCGCTGAGTGCCGTCCAGGAAATTTCTGTTCAAACAGGTGGCTTTAGTGCAGAGTATAATAATGTCCGCTCAGGTGTTGTGAATGTTGTTACGAAAGACGGGAGTGGGGGATATAGCGGAACCTTCACCATGAAATATAGCCGACCTGAGCCAAAACATTTTGGTATATCAGCCTATGATAAAGATTCATTTTATCTCAGATCCTATCTTGATGATGCTGTAGCCTGGTCCGGAACCGAAACCAGTGAAAATTATACCGATCTTGATGGGAACGGCTTTTGGGATACCGGCGAACCTTATACTGATTATAATGGTGATGGTGAATACACCAACTGGGATAGTTACCAACAACGCCAGTACCCCATATTTGAAGGCTGGAACGCTCTTTCTGAAACAACCCTGAGCAATGATAATCCTGATGATGATCTGACACCAGCGGCAGCCCAACGACTTTTCACGTGGCAATATCGCAAAGCTGGAAATATCATTAATCCAGATCTTAATATTGATGCGGGTTTTGGTGGACCAGTACCAGGAATTGGTCCCGATCTTGGAAATCTGAGATTCTATCTCTCCTATCGTCAGGATCGTGATGAATATCTTTTCCCGGTTTCCCGTTCTGGCACATTATCAAGAACTACACTACTTAGAATGACCTCTGATTTGTCAGAATCGATGAAATTGAATATCACAGTTTTGACTGGGGATTTAGAGGCCACAACCTCATCCCGGGGAGGATTGACGAGCTACATGTCATCTTTAAGCGATCTCGCTTCCAATGTTGACCGATCAGGTTTCACCATGCCCTGGCGTTTGTATTCAAACGAATATTGGGCGCCAACTCGTGTCACATTTTCTACCTATTCTGCAAAAGTCACCAATTTGCTGAGTTCCTCAAGTTATTACGAGATTCTTGTAAAACATATTTCGAAAAACTTTGATACTGGTCCAGGAGTTGCTCGAGATACAGAGACCTTATACGAAATATTTGACGGATATTTTGTTGATGAAGGTCCTGTGGGATTTTATGGAACTCCAATCACCAGTGTAGATGGCAAGCTGACTATGGGGGGGGCTGTGAGCACCAGTCGTGATGAAAGCCAGATCAGATCGACTTCATTAAGTGGGAATTACACCAGCCAGATGAATCAACAGAATCAGGTAAAGACTGGATTTGAAATCAAATTTGACGATCTGAATATGCAGTTTGGATCGCTCAATTATTTTCTGCCTGAAGGCAACTACTGGACCTCAATGAATTACAATCCGATCCGAATCAGTGCCTATCTTCAGGATAAACTCGAATTTGAAGGGTTTATTGCTTCTGTTGGTCTCAATGCTGAATACATCAATCCAAATGCGGATTGGTACACGGTGGACATTTATGATGAAAGCTTTTATTCGACTTCTTACAGCCTGGACAATGAGGAACAGTTTGAAAAAGAAAAAATAAAACCACAACTATA
Organism: bacterium; assembly: GCA_013202895.1. GTDB lineage: Bacteria > Fidelibacterota > UBA8477 > UBA8477 > JABMPR01 > JABMPR01. Next base: position 9,228 of record JABMPR010000012.1, read on the forward strand.
TGTCAGTCCCAGACTGGCAATTTCTCACCCCATCACCATAAATTCAAAATTGTATTTCAATTATGGTCATTATCGCCAGGTTCCCACCTCTGAAAGTTTATTTAGGATGCAACGTAAAGCCGTACTTGATTCAGATCGGGAAATCGATGATCAATCTCAACTCTCTTACATCGGTGATCCAACCCTTGAGCAAGCGCGGACCATATCATATGAATTGGGATTCGATCAGGCTCTCTATAACCGGTACCTGTTACATATCGCTGCCTATTATAAGGATATATCAGATCAGCAGGATTGGACCAGATATATCAGTGCCAATGGAAAAGTGAATTATCGTCAACTCACAAGCAATAGTTATGAGGATATCAGGGGGTTTGAGGCTGATATTTCAAAAATGATAGGTGATTGGATCACGGGAAATGTGAACTTTGAATATCGAGTCAACACATCAGGTTATTTTGGGATTAAAGAGTACTATCAGGATCCTAAGGAACAACGCGACTATTTTAAAAACAATGCTGTGCAGTCCAAACCTCGACCCACACCGCGCGTCAAATCGGTGGTCGATTTACATACACCGCGTAATTTTGGTCCTAGGATTTTGGGTCAGGACATGCTTGCCGAGTGGCATCTGAATGTCATCAGCAGCTGGCGGTCTGGTTCCTGGTTTACTCATAATCCCAATCAGGTGGATGGACTGGATTATAATTTTCGCTGGCAGGACTATCAAAATATTGATTTAAAGTTATCGAAGGTCTTTAAAGCTGGCAAAATGAATATCAAATTCTTTGCAGATGTCAGCAATGCGCTGAACTTTAAAATATTTAGTACTTACGGTTTCTATGACAGCCACGATTATGATTTTTATATGGGATCTCTACTTCTTCCTATGGAAAAGTTGGAAGAAGCTGGTCTAAATGTTTTTAAAGGGATCGCCCATGGTGATAACCCTGGGGATGTACGTCCAGATGATGTCGAATTCGTCCCACTTGAATGGGTGGGAGATATCACCAAAATAACTGATCCAGAAGAAAGACCGATCTATTATGATGCGGTAACAGAATCCTACCACCAATATGACCGAAACACTGGCTGGAGCGCAGTAAACCAGTCTTATCTGGACCAGGTAGTTGAGGATAAGGCTTACATCGATATGCCAAATCAGAGCTCATTCATCTTTCTGTCTCCAAGAGATATTTTCTTTGGATTAAATATATCCTATGATTTTTAGTGATGACCGGATGTTAGAGAAAAAGGAATCTGATGTTATGATTATGTTTAGAAAAAATAAATCCATCCGATTGTGTACACTTACACTTGTCTTAATTGGGGCACTGCAATCCATCGTAACTGGCGCTGAAAGCAAATGGATTGCCGTTGGAAATCTTCATAACTGGTACTCTGAAGAGGGTTGTGAAGTCGAAGTCGGACGTACGGGACAGATTGCAGATCAACAGGACGGCTTACGTTGGCCAGCACAGTTCAGTTATCAGGACATGCAGGCGGCCAAGGCATTTTGGATTGGCACCACAAATTTTTCCGATCCACTTGCTGGTCGAACATATGATTACAAAACGGTTCACGTAGGACCCAGGGGACCGGTTGACACCAAAACCGAAATTCTGGTTCAGGAATTTAAAATGTATGGCAAATTTGACCATCCCACGGTTTTTGTTGATGGGGATCCGGCCAGTACACTCCTATTCATGGATATCGTTGATAGCGTTGATAGCGAGATGAAGGCTGATCGCCGTATTTTGAATGTTGTGAATACATCGACTGGGATGAGCATGACTCGCAATATTCGTGGTTTTTCCAATGAGAATCACGACAACTATTTTATTTACGATTTCGTTTTCAAGAACACCGGGATATATGACGCCAATGGAAATAGCTTTAATGAGACATTGACCGGCGTTTATTTTTCCTTTCAGTATCGATATGCAGTCAGTCGCGAAGGTGGCCCCTACGGCGCTGGCGAATATTGGCTCCCCCAAAACAGTGCCTGGGGGGCAAATACTGTTAATGAAGTGATTGGTGAAAATCCGGCTGATGGGGAGATTCGAGCACAATATTCCTGGCATGGTTTACATACTAAAGCAGCAGATGGGCATGATAATATCGGTGCACCATTTTACGGAGAAGGTGGAGATGGTCATCTCAGTGCTCAACAATTCGTGGGTGTGGTAACGATTCATGCTGATACATCACCATCTGATACGGCTGACGATCTCTCCCAACCATCAACTACTTATTATCTGGGTTCGGATGAACCTATTACTCAGAGCAATGATCAATTCAATCCCTCCAAGATGCAGGCTCGTTATGCATATATGGAGTCAGGGCATCCCTTGCAATCGCACGCTGAAGATGTTGGATCAGGTTATGCTGACGGTTGGGGACCCGATCCCGGTGGTTATTCACAGGGACAAGCTTATGGCCCATATACTATCGCACCAGGTGAAGATATTCACATCGTCGTTGCGGAAGCCGTGGCGGGATTAAATCGTGCCCAATGCTATGAGATTGGGTCTAATTGGATTGATGATAATGTTGCCGTAGCGGATTTGTCAAATCCTGATGGTTCAGTCCCGACTGATAAAGATGACTATAAGGATAGCTGGGTTTTTACAGGTGAAGATTTACTGCTGGAGACATTTCATCGGGCGATTGAGACGTATGACAGTGGGTATGATGTTCCACTTCCGCCACCGCCACCAGATGAGTTTACCGTAACTTCAGGTGGAGACCAGATCAAGCTCTCTTGGTCGAATTCCGCTGAAACTCATCCGGGATTCATGGGGTATGAGGTATGGAGAGCGATTCACAAACCAGATACCACCTATGGTGATGAACCAATTTTCGCATGTGATCTGAGTAATCTGGCTAATGAATTTGCCGATGTAAAAGCAAAACGTGGTTTTGAGTATTACTACTATATAGTCAGCTATGATGATGGAAATTCGAATCTGGTTAATCCAGGCGCACCTCTCTATAGTAGTAAGTTTTATACCATGACAAACAAAGGTGCCAAGCTGAAACGGCTTCCAGGTGAATCCCTGGATGACATTCGGGTGGTACCTAATCCGTACAATATAAAATCATCAGAATTACAGTTCAGTGAAAGTGGTCCTGACCGATTGTACTTTTATGATATTCCACCCGTTTGCACCATCCGCATTTATACCGAACGTGGAGATCTGGTTCATACTATTGAACATACTGATAATAGCGGTGATGAGTCCTGGGATTCTATCACAGAGTATCGGCAGGTCATTGTCAGCGGCGTCTACGTCGCCCATTTTGAAACTCCGGATGGTCGCTCTACCTTCCGCAAATTTATAGTCATTCGATAAGGGAAAAAAATATGTCCAAACATAAAATGAATATTCAATACCCTCTCATCTGGATGGTAATTCTATTGCAATTTCTCTTTGTATCGGGTTGCGATTACTATGAAGATCAGTCCTACAAACTTAGCGATATAGAGCAAGCAATCTGTGATCGATTTTCAGATACGTTAAATCACCCGCTGGAAGCTGTTGATTTACGCCTATTTGGCCCGGCCTGGACTGGAGCTAAATTTGATGTGACTGTGGGTGAAGAAAATCGCATCGGTAGTACCTGGCACGACGATGATTTTGTACTGGAACCAGATGTTTTTGTTTTTATTAATGGTTCTGACACACTGGCGGCCATGCAATTCATTAATTTTCTTTATCATGAAACCACAGAGCAGGTTGACAGCATTCAGATTGCCTATATCTATAATCCAACCGGGTTGAGATCATTTGCGGGACTGATTGCCGACACATTGCTTATTCCTGATACTCACGCCAATACATTCTATTTGGACTTCAGTCAGGGCTCTGTATCTGCTGATGCAGATTGGAATATATCAATTGAAGGTGCCATTGTTCTGCAATCAGCTACTGGAAAAGTTCATCGTATTGAGGACACTGCCCTGGCAGTTGTTACTTCAGCCCCTTTGAAAAATTACGTCGCAGACATTTCAGGCTATGAGGTTGCATACAATTTTCTTGTAGCTGATACTGCATACTTAACTGAGACAGACTCATTGTTAGCGCTTACTTTAGTTTCTGAGGATGCGGGTTATTTACTCTGGGATAGGCAGGGATCAGGATCTGGATCGATTGTATTTAACGCCAGTGACTATATGACTATCGCTCTTTGGGATGAAACTGGCATACGTATGATGCCAACAGATGAATCAATATCAATGCAAGCGATAGCTTATTGTCCAAATTTAAATACGAGTGCTGTATATGATCTGAGTGAGGAAACCTACCTGATTCAATTCCTGCCCCATGAGCAGATGGTCGAACAAAGCTTCTCCCTTGTAATTATGGAGGATGAATAAGATGATGATCCCAAAGAGGTATCACATGCAGAAAACTAGCCAGATAATCGTCATGTTCTTGTTCCTGATCTCATTTTCAATGGCTCAAGTCAAGTTGGCTCAAACTGGAGCACAATTTCTCAGTGTCGACTCTGATGCGAAAGCGGGCGGTATGGCGGGAGCTCTTACCACAGTTGAGATGAGTTCCGCCTCAGTTTTCTTTAATCCAGCAGGTATGGCCCGCATGAATTCAATGATTAACGTAATGGCTAGCCAAAATCAATGGTTTGCGGATATATCCTACAACGCCTTCTCAGCGGCTTTTAGACCCAGTGGAGGTAAATATGGTGTTATTGCGGCCTCTCTGGTTTCAGTTGATTATGGTGAAATTCAGGGAACCCAGGTCTGGGATAATGATCAAGGCTATATTGATACTGACGTATTAACACCTTCGGCTTACGCGGCTGGAATTGGTTATGCATTTGCGTTGAGTGACAAATTCGCTGTTGGTGGTCATCTCAAGTCCATCGGGCTTGATTATGGAAAAAGTATCTATCCCGATGAGGCTGGCAAGGCGGATACCGTAAAATCACATCTGGCTTTTTCTAATGCCTTTGATTTTGGAACCATTTACCGCACAGGTTGGAAGAGTCTCGCATTTGGGATGTCAGTTCGCAATTTTTCCGATGAAGTCACATTCGAATCGGAAGGATTTCAGCTGCCACTGACTTTTGCACTTGGTATCTCCATGGATGTCTTTGATTTAAGATCAGAAATGCCGGAAAATCAAGATTTGCTTGTGAGTGTAGATGCGCTGCACTATCGCTCCCATGCTGAGCAGATACGCATCGGTCTTGAATACAAACCGATTGATATGCTTTCCTTCCGCGCCGGATATATGTCCTCCAACGATGAAAATGATGTTTCCTTCGGATTGGGAATTCAACAATTCGGATTGGTCTTTGACTATGCTTATGAACCATTTGGTCGATTAGGTGATATTCAGCGAATGACAGTGAGATTTTCAATTTAGTTCCATTATCCAAGTGCTAATATGAACATTAGATTTGTAAGAATCGTCCTCGCATATTTGGCTCTGATGAGCAGTTTGTGGTCTGCCACAACGGGTAAGATCAGCGGTCGGGTTATAGAATCCGAATCCGGTGAGCCCCTGATTGGCGTAAATATCATTGTAACTGATCTCGGATTGGGAGCAGCCACTGATGTTGCAGGTTATTTTTCAATCCTAAACGTAAGACCGGGCAGACATTCTGTAAAATCTTCTATTATTGGCTATAGTACTTTAACGATTGAAAATGTTGACGTAGTCATTGGATTAACCACCAATCTTGATATCGCATTGCAGACAGAAGTTCTGGGAATGGAAGCGGTAACGATTTATAGCGAACGTCCCATAGTCTCTAAAGACCTTTCAGGCAGCCAATTGAATGTTAATAGTGAATCAATTCAACAGTGGCCGGTTTCCTCAGTCGCTTCCGTTCTGGGCGTGCAGGCCGGAGTAGAAGATTTGCAAGTAAGGGGGGGCAGTAAAACACAGACTGCCATTCTTGTTGATGGATTCCTGTTGAATGACAGCCGTTCAAATGCGCCAGTAACCACCATCAGCTTGAGTTCAGTTGAAGAAGTGCAGATACAGTCTGGTGGTTTTAATGCCGAATACGGGAATATCCGATCGGGGATAGTCAATGTGATTACCAGCGAGGGGAATGCCAACAAATACAACGCTACGTTTTATTATCAAAATAGTCCTGCTGCTCCCAAACATTTTGGAATATCACCCTATGATGCGAATTCATATTTCATGCGTCCATATTTAGATGATGCAGTCGCCTGGACTGGCACTGATAATGGGGCATGGGATGATTATACCAGAAGACAATATATAACCTTTGCCGGTTGGAATGAACGCAATGATACTGAAACCGGTATGACCGCCACCGCAGCACAACAGCAATGGATTTACAAGCATCGCCGGACTGGTGAAATTACTAAACCTGATCAAACCTTAGAACTGGGGATTGGTGGTCCAGTGCCATTTATTTCAAAATTGAGATTCTATCTGTCTTATCGAGACGAAGAAGAGATGTTCATATTACCATTGTCCAGACCGGGTTATAGCTCGAATTCAACACGCCTGAAACTGAATTATGATATTGATGCAAATAAAAAGTTGATTGCCACAATCTTAAACTCAGTTGAAAACTCGGTAAACCAATACAATTGGACCACGGTTCCCGAGGGGAATCTGCTCAGAGGAACTTATAGTGTAGCAAATCTGGCGACTTCAGGTGTGCTTTTTACTCCTGCTTATTTTAGCCCCTACTCAGTGTTTAGGGTCAGAGTTGATCTGAGTTATAACCACATGTTAAGCTCTGATTCATACTATGAGATCATTTTCCAACAGGGTAATACCAGGTATCGGACCTCCGAAATGGATGCCAGGGATACTACTAAAACCGAAATCTTCCCAGGATTTTTTGAGGATGAGGCTCCTTATGGATATAATTCAGCAGAATGGATGAGTCTGGGTCGGGATACCAGCATAACCAATTCAACCCTCTTGAAAGCAGATTACACAAACCAGATAAACCAGCACAATCAGTTCAAGGCCGGTCTACAGTTCAGCCTAAGTAATTTTCAAATTCGATCCTATACTGAGAGTGATAAAGATACATGGCAACGAGACATGAGCTATGATGTTGCACCGTATAGAATCAGTGCCTACGCACAAGATAAGCTAGAGTTTGAAGGATTTATTGCCAATCTTGGGCTGCGAGGCGAATACGCGTCCTCAAATACTGATGTTTATGTTTTAGACTATTATGATGAGCTATTTAAGCAAGGCGCTGGTCATGGACTGGAAGATGAGGCTGATCTTGTTATATCCAAGCCGACCATTACGCTTAGTCCCAGATTGGGGATATCCCACCCCATAACAGATCATTCGAAATTGTATTTCAACTACGGACATTTCTATTCAGAGGCAGGTTCTACTTATAGATTTAGATTACAGCGTGAATCCAATGGATTGGTCACCAACCTGGGAAATCCTGATCTAGATCAGGAACAGACAATTGCCTACGAATTGGGTTATTCCCATGGATTCAGAAATATCTATTTATTCGATATAGCGGCTTATTATAAGGACATAAGCGCCCAACCGGGCTGGATAACTTATAGGAATGCCAATGGGTCAGTAAATTATCGCAAAGCTGAAAGCAACAATTATCAGGATATCCGCGGTGTCGAGATGACCCTGAGCAAACCACGCGGAAAAATTGTCAGCGGGTTTATCAATTACACCTATATGGTAAAAAGCAACGGCTATTTTGGTCTGCAACGATACTATCAGAATCCACAGGAGCAGCGAGATTATGAGAGTGTCAACATTAAAGATGATAAACCACGACCGCAACCATATTTACGGGCAAATTTAGCACTCCAGACACCTGCCAGTTTTGGACCATCCATATTTGGCTATAGTCCATTGGAAAAAATTCAAATCAGCTTCCTGGGAGAGTACAAAACAGGCAGCCAGTTCAATCTTTCTGGATTGTTGTTTATAGATGAGTACGTTCAATGGGCTCCAAGGACTAAGGTAGATCTACGGCTCCAAAAGGCAGTTAATTTGGCAGAAACTGAGCTGGTCTTGTTTTGCGATGTGGCGAATCTTTTCAACAAAAAATATTTGAGTTATAGCGGTTTTTCCGATCAATTTGACTATATCGACTATCTCCAATCACTCCATTTTTCGTATGAAAGGGGCGTAGAGTCCGGGGAGGATTATGTAGGTACCTATCGGGACTATGACGTTGAATATGATCCTATGGTAGCAAATCCTTATGATGACCCTGACATAGAAGCTGAAAACGAGCACAGACGTGAATCTAGGTCATATATCGATATGCCTAATTATCAATCCCTGACCTTTCTAGATCCACGCAGATTCACATTTGGAATCAGGTATAATTTCTAGTGCATTATTATCAGACATTAATCTGCCGTTTATTAATACTGGGAATGTCTGCTCTTCCTGTCCTGGCCCAGATAGATGGTTCCCAAAAACGATATGTGCGAGTAGGAAGTTTGCAAAGTCATTTCTCTGCCTACGGTTCCGAACGTGCCTGGAATAATACATATTATGAAGGCCTCATATGGCCGGCAGATTATCCATTTCAAGACAATTCAGTGATAAAGCGAGCCTGGGCGGGGGTCCGCAATTTTCGGGATAAAAATGGTGCCTATTGGTCACACTATGGGGTCTATTATACTGCAGGTGCGGAAGGTATTGGCCTTTTTCCCATGGAGCTAACACAGACCTCCAAATTCGATCCACCGGATGTCTTTGTGGATGGTAACGATCTTAGAGTAATTTTTGCAGGGGAGATTGATAACCTGGATGAAAACCAGATTGCTGATCGCATAATTACAAATGTGGTGAACTCATCTATGGGATTGACTATGACGCGTAAAATCTATGCCTTCAGTCAACAGTATCATGATAATTATTTTATCAAAGAGTTTACATTTACAAACACGGGTAACGTTGATTGGGATGCAGAAATCGAACTGACAGACTCTCTGAAGGGTGTGAGAGTTGGATGGGGGACCCGTTATTCTGGTGGTCGAGAAGCAAATTGGACTATTGGTGATGGCCAAAGCTGGGGAAAACATACTTGGGTCACTCGCCGTGGCGAGGATTATGCACTACATTATCAAGAACCCATTACTCCTGAAAATCCTATTGTGGATTGGCTGCGTGCCGGTTTCTCCTGGGCTGGACAGGGTGAGAATAATGCTTTTGATAACATTGGTGGACCAGATTTGACTGAAAATGGTCGTCTTACTTCACCCCACCATGTTGGATCAGTTGTATTGCATGTAGACCGCTCGGCGATAGATAATAGCGATTGGATTGCACAACCGGTTTTTCTGGGCTGGCATGCTGGGGATACTTATCCAGATATTGGTGATCAAAGAGCTGAAGATGCCCCATTTATGACTGATCTGTATGATATGCTTAGCGGGATTACAACTATGGGGGATACCACCCGTCTTGATGAGGAGTATTTGACAAGCATCACCGATCCTTATGATCCATGGAAAGCCCATAATGATGGCGGGGGTACCAATGTTATGATGACTTACGGTCCCTTTGACTTAGCTCCCGGTGCGAGTATTACCATTGTGGAAGCAGAGGGGATCAATGGTTTGGATCGTCACAAATGTGAATTGATCGGTGAACGCTGGAAAACGGCGTACGATAATTCTGGTGACAATGGACCTTTTGATCTTCCAAATGGCAATCAAACTTCCGATATGAATGAGTTCAAAAACAGTTGGGTCTATACGGGTAAAGATTCCTTGATGCTAACTTTTGGTAGGGCAAAACGGAATTATGATTCTGGATTCAACATTCCCCAAGCCCCTCGTCCTCCTGAAAGTTTTTCAGTTGAGTCAGGTGGCGATCGGATTTATACCAGTTGGTTACCCAGTCTCTCAGAATCTGAACTGGATTTTGCCGGATATCGTCTTTTTCGATCAATCGGGAAACCTGACACAACTTTTGAGGAAATATTTGCCTGTGGTGAGGGGATGGATAATCAGGAACTTCAGTATTATTTCGATGATGTCACTCCGGTGAGAGGGCAGGACTATTTTTACTATCTACAGGCTTTTGATAATGGTGATTCTAACAACACAGATTTGAACCCTCGTGGATCCCTTGCAAGTAGCCGGTTTTTCACAAAAACCACTGAAGCCGCCACTCTCAAACGAAAAGCCGGGTATACCTTGGATCAAATCCGAATTGTCCCGAACCCCTTTAATATCCGACAAGAAGCATTTATAAATCAACCTGATAAACTGGTTTTTTATGATATCCCCGGGGTTTGTACGATTCGGATTTATACTGAACGAGGGGATCTAATAAAGACCATTGATCATACCGACGGCAGCGGTGACGAATATTGGTTTCTGAATACTGATATGCGTCAGGTGTTGGTAAGCGGCATCTACATCGCTCATTTCGATGTGCCCGATGGACGATCTGGATATAGAAAATTTATTGTTGTGCGCTAGATATTGGAGGTAGCGTATTATGAAAAATACAGGACGAGACAAAATGACACTTAAAAAAAATACACCCAGACTGCTCATGTTGTTGAGTATTCTGGTTTTGATGATGGCTGCTTGTGAGGAGGATCCTGAAAGCATATATGATCCAGATGTTACAGGAGGTGAGACCCCGGTTGTCAGCTCTGTCGTTCCGGACAGTAACTATAATTCCGAAGATGTGACCTTTAGCGGCGTTGGCGTTGTCCAGATTACTGGTGAGAATTTTTCACCGGTTACTGATCATAATATTGTCTTTTTTGATGGGATGCCGGGTGAGGTAATATCTTCTACCACGACTTTGCTGATCGTCCGCGTTCCAGATGTGAGTGGAGATTCGGTGGAAGTCAAAATTTCAGTACAGGGGGCTTTTCATTTTGGGGATTATGCCAATCCCTACAAGATCACACCAGCCCTTCACGAAATCGGTGGGTTTGATGACCTTGACCAGCTCTATGCCGTAGCTTGTGATGAAACCGAAACATTGTGGATCACTGCTTTCGGAGTACCCACGATCAGCATCATTGCCGTGGAACCTGACAGTTTGAAAGAAACCCGGTTTTCATCATTGACTGTAGCCTCCACTTCATTCAAATATGGTGGAAAGGATAGATTATTTATGACGGGAGGTGCCATTTTATATGCCATGAATCGGCAGACTGAGTCAGCTGATTTTAGCGCTCTGTTTACAATAAATCCATCTGATATTACAAAAGATGTAGATTTTGTGGATTCAACTCTGGCATTTGTAGCCATTAAAAAAGCTCCAAATCTCGGATACATCATGAGCGCTGATATGGAAGCTGTTAGTATGGATACAGCGACTGCATACGATTCACTGGGTATTGAATCGATCAGAATATTTGACAATGAGTTATATGTTGCCGGCTCATATCTGATTGGAGGTGTGAATCAACCATCTGTAATCTGGAAGAACTCAATTATCGGAAACTCGCTAGGTCCAAAGCAATTTGTGCTTGACCTTTCAGATTATCCTGAATACGGGAGTGCTCAGATTACCGCTATCACTTTTTCGGAAGACGGAAAAATGTATATTGGGCTGAACTTAGTATCAGCAATCTTACAATTTGATAATGGGATTCTGCAGCCATTCTATGACCCGATTCTAAGTCCACCAACCAAAGATTTGACCTGGGGAAACGGTGAATATCTATATCAGCTTAAGTCAAATCGAATGATAAAGATAAACATGGTAGAAGTTGGAGCAGCCTATGGTGGGCGCTTCTAGGTTAGTAATATTAAAATATTAATTGAAGTATATTTCAAGTGTGTCAGGCACGATTTAGTAGTATACTATCGCGCTAAAAGCACCAATTAAGTGAAACAACAGAAGGAGAACAAACATGAGAAAATTGCTAACCATTTCGGTAGCTATTCTGGCTTTGAGCAGCCTCTTATTTGGAGGTTGGGATTTTGAGGGCATCCTGGCATCATTCGATCTGGATGTAACCGACTCCTGGGGTATGCATGCTGTCACTGTAGATGGCGCTGGAAATATCTGGTACGCGATGCATGGTCATTCCACAGAAACATTATATCCAACACCGACGGATACTGTGGATGTGTATCAGGTGTTCGCAGTTCAACCTGATGGAACGCCCCTATCCTTTTCACCTATATCAATGCTGACCATTGATGGAGTAGTGGATACACTAACCGTTTCGGCTAAAGGGATGACAACTGACAATGATGGTCATGTGTTGCATGCAGTTTCTGGCAAACTCTACAAAATCAACCATACTGATGGTAGTGGTATGGCTGTATATGATTTTCCAGATGTTACCGGTTCGCTGACAAAACCTGCTGTTGATGATGCTGTAAATGTATACATCGGTACGGTAGGGCAAGGGAATCCAGTAAAGATTCTGAATTCAAGCCTGGTCGAAACGGGAAATGCAATTGCTGCATTTAGTGGTGCCTATACCCGCGCTGTTGTAGTATCAGGTGATGGAAAAGATTTGTATTTTGCCAGCACCTGGAATGGTATTGGGATTCGTCACTATCGTAGTGAACTACCAGGAACCTTCCCCCATGATTCAGCCAGTACCATCGGTGGGTGGCAGATTAATGATACCACTTTTCAGAGCTTATGGCCAGAAGATGTGAGTATGGGACCCGATGGTTATCTATATGCCGCAAACACTCAGATCGGTTTTACTGGCGACGAGGATCATGGATCACGTTGGTGGGTTTATGATACTGACGGCACGGAGATGTATTCTATCGGAACACCTGCTGGTAATCCGGATTCATACGGCGTTTGGAACGGTCGTGGTGCAGCATGGAGTGCTGATGGAACAACAATGTATCTGGCTGACTTTGGATACAACAATGTTTCTATCTGGACCCAGGTACCAGACGGTGTAGAGAATCCTATCACACTACCAAGTGCCTTTGAGCTGAAACAGAATTTCCCGAACCCATTCAACCCGACAACCAGTATTGCATATGAATTGCACCAGGATGGGCTGGTCAATTTGACTGTATTTGACCTGAATGGTCGTGAGGTTGCAAATCTGGTGAACGAGCAGTTGAATGCCGGCAATCATATCGCCACTTTTAATGGTTCAAACCTGAGCTCAGGTCTTTATATCTATCAGCTCTCCTTCAATGGTGAAGTGAGTGCAAAAAATATGATGTTGGTTAAATAAACACCAATATCGTGGTTTAAAAAAAAAGGCGAGGACACCCTCGCCTTTTTTTTAAACAATTTATTTAAGCCCAATGCGAACATCACTTTCGAAGATGCTTACTTGTTCAAAGTAGGGATTATCTTTACAGCAAATTTTATAAGGAGTATGTCATGCATTGGCGTTTGGTAATTTTAGCTTTGATTGTTTCAATCAATTCTCTCTGGGCTCAAACAGATAACGAGGAATTTCGCTCGACCTGGGTCATAACCTGGGAGCATATAAGTCAATATAGTTCTGTTGCTGAGAATCAGGCGCGCGTCCGAGAAATTATGGATAATCATGTCGCTGCAAATATGAATGCTGTATTATGGCAAGCCAGACAAAGTGGAACTGCCTATTATAATTCTTCCTTCGAACCATGGGGTTCTTACGCTGGTGGAGCAGATCCTGGCTATGATCCTCTTGCATATGCCATTGAGCAGGCACATGCTCGCGGACTTGAACTACACGCCTGGTTTAACGCCTTTCAAGCGGCTTCAACTGAACCTGGGACGCCCTCAGCCGAACACCCGGAATGGGTCTGTCGTGATCAGAGTAATTTTCCCATGACATCCTATCGAGCCCTTTCACCGGGTCTGGAAGAGGTTCGTGAATATCTGGTTGATGTGGCTATGGAGATCGTCAATAATTATGACGTTGATGGATTGCACCTGGATTATGTGCGTTGGAATGAATACTCAAGCACATTTCTAAGCCGGATCGTTCCAGATAATGAAGAAGAGATTCGGGCACTTGATCAAATGCCGGACGAAGCTGCACTTGAAGCACTACTTGATCCTCAAACCGGACGCTATTTGTACGATGTTGACCACCCTTATAGTGGTGGCACACCAGCAGGTTATGCCAGTTGGGAGGAGTTCTGGAGATCATCTGTTACTGACTTTGTGCATACTCTCCACGATTCTATGCAAACCCAAAAACCCTGGGTGCGACTGTCTGTGGCAGCCCTGGGGAAATACAACTGGAGTGGATGGAACGGATATAACGTAGTCTATCAGGATGCAGCTCTATGGTTCAATCAAGGCTATATTGATCAATTAACACCTATGCACTATCATTGGACCACAACAGTGGGATTCTATGATATGCTGGTAGGCGGGAGTCCCTATTGTTGGGGAGATTATATTCAACCTGGCGTGACCGCTGGTCGCCTGTTTTCTGTGGGACCCGGTTCATATAGATTCGATGAGAATCATGTCTGGAATCGCCACCCCGCAATTGTGTATACCTGTCGATCCGTTCCCTGGGTAGATGGTTTTCAATTCTTCTCTTATGGCAGTTGGCAGGACTACCAATACTGGCCAATAGCTGGTGACACATTCTTTGGCAGCAAAACAAAAATACGGGATACTGGAATCTATGTAAGTGAGACACCTGTTTCCCCAACCATAGAAATTACGGAGGTCGATCCACTGTCCTTTGATCTGGCCGTAACCCCAGATGCATCCGTCTCTGATGATCAATGGTGGGCTGTTTATCGCTCGCAAATCTCAGAAATTAATGTCGATGAAGATGAAATTATTGGAATTAGGTTTGGCTCGGAGCCCTTCATCCTATCTGAGACATTCGATGGTACTCAGGACCATAATGGAAGCTACTTCTATTCTGCAACCATGTTTGATAGATACTGGAACGAGTCTTTGCCTACCAGCAGTGTTGAATCTGGTATTCTGGAATCATTTGCTCCTGTAGCAATGGAATTTTACCCCGAAGACGGTGATACAGTGGACGTCAATTCAGTATTAAGCTTCAGATTTTCCAAGACCATGGACACTGAATCTGTGGAATCTGCGTTCAGTATATCTCCTCCAATTGAGATAGGAAATTTTAGCTGGTCTGAATCAAATCACCGACTGCTTGTATATGCTGAGTCTAACTTTGAATTCCTCAGCACTTACATAGTTACGCTAAGCGAATCAGCCCTGGATATCAATGGGGTTGCATTTGATGGGGATGCAGATGGTGAAGCAGGCGGAG
>JABMPR010000140.1 GCA_013202895.1 bacterium
AATAGCATTTTGCGAAAATTGACCGCCTGTTTGTCTTCTTCACTTCGAAATTTCATATCTGATAGCTTGGTCACACCATCCACAAGGGTTGCCAATTCTTCAGAAAACTCCTGTTCAACATCTTTAACGGTAAAACCTGTGTCTTCCACCACATCATGGAGCAATGCAGCTGAGATAGTTACTGAATCCAATTTCATTTCAGCTAGTATGGTTGCCACTTCAACACAATGGGTAAAATAGGGTTCACCGGACTTTCTCAATTGACCCTTATGCGCTTCTTTTCCGAAGCTGAATGCCTTCCAAATAAATGCCTCAGCTGAAGCTCCAATAGCCTTAGTTCCCCCAATTAGATCCAGGATATTCTGGAAATCAGCGGGGTATAGACCCTCATCGGTATTCAGAAGACGATTTATGAGTTTAGTTGCCATTAGAACGGTTCTGAGCTACCTCCAGCATCAGGAGGCGTGGGTGTATAGCCTGCCAGATTTTCAAACGAAGCAAATTTATCTATAAAACTTAGGGTGACACTCCCCGTCGGTCCATTGCGTTGTTTGGAAATGATCAATTCGGCGATGCCTTCCTGGGTATTGCCATTTTCATCCAGAACACCATATCTTTCAGGACGATAAATAAACATGACCACATCAGCATCCTGTTCAATGGACCCAGACTCTCGTAAATCTGAAAGTATCGGTCGTCTATCCCCTCCGCGTGTCTCCACCGCTCTTGAAAGTTGGGACAAAGCGACTACCGGCAGATCTAATTCTTTGGCTAACATCTTAAGAGATCTCGAAATCAAACTTATCTCTTGCTGGCGAGATTCAAACCGTCCCGTACCCTGGAGAAGCTGCATATAGTCAACAATTATCAAGTCGATGTCTTTATCTGCTTTTAAGCGTCTGGCTTTTGCTCGTAATTCGGTAATATTCAGTGAGGCGGAATCATCCAAATATATCTCAGCTTCAGCCAGGTTTCCGGCAGCGGTACTTAGGCGAGGCCAAAGATTCGACGGTAAACGACCTGTACGGACCAGGTGTGCATCAACTCTGGCTTCGCTACAGAGCAAGCGCATGGCCAGTTGGTAGTTTGACATCTCAAGTGAAAATATCCCAATTTTTCGGTGGTATTTTACTGCAGCATTGCGAGCAATTGAAAGTGCCAGCGCCGTTTTCCCCATTGAGGGTCGTGCAGCGACAATGATTAAATCAGATTTTTGAAATCCAGAAGTGATCTCGTCTAATTTTTCGAAACCTGTGGCAACGCCTCGGATATCACCCGGATTTTCATGAAATTTATCAGCCTGAGCAAAGGCTTCGTCCAGCGCAGTTCGAATTCGAATAAAATCGGCTGATTTAAAACGTTTTTCTGAAAGTTCAAATATCTTGCTCTCAGCCTTTCCCAACAGATCGTCTACACGTTCCCGGGTTTCATAAGCTTCTGTTGAAAGTTCTGCTGATAATTGGATCAAGGCTCGAAGAGCAGAACTTTCCATAACCAGACGGGCATAATAACGGGCATTGGCAGTTGAGGGAATCTTCTCAGTCAATTCAGTTATATAATAAGCACCACCCGTTGCTTGCAGGTCACCGCTACGCTTAAGTTCATCCACCACTGAGATTTGGTCAACTGGTTCTCCTCGGCCATCCAGATTAAGGATGGCATTAAAAATCTTTTGATGGGCAGGACGATAAAAGCTTTCCGGGTCGAGAAATTCCATGGCTGCTGATAAGGCTGTACGATCCAACATCATGGAACCAAGAACACTTTGTTCAGCATCCTCGTTGTGAGGGGGTAAACGCAAATTTTGAGTGGTTTCACTCAAAGCTGTTCCCCTCTCTTCTTAAGATAAATTTCTCGAATTCGCTTAAAATCTTCCCATGCCGGACGCTTCCAGTTTGGGTTTCTCAATAACGCAGCGGGATGATAGGTAGCTACTAAATCGGTCCCATGGTAATCAAATACCTGCCCGCGCATGGCAGTGAGAGAGTCTTTTTTGCGCAGAAGCGTCATCGCTGAAATTCGCCCGAGGGCAACCAGGAGTTTTGGTTTGATCAATTCGATCTGTTTGAGCAGATAGGGCTCGCAATTTTCGATTTCAGCCTTGTTGGGATCCCGGTTATCAGGTGGTCGACATTTGAGAACGTTAGCGATATAAACATCTTCACGCCTGAGATCGATGGCTTTCAAAATATCATCCAGAAGTTTTCCTGCCCTACCAACGAAGGGAATCCCCTCCAAATCTTCTCGTTCGCCAGGTGCTTCACCAACAAACATGAGATCCGCATCTGGATTTCCAACACCAAAAACAAAGTTGGTCCTGGTGCTTCCCAATGGACACTTCATGCATTCTTTGATCTCATTATTGAATAAAGCGAGATGATCATTGTTATTCAAGGGGTCAAGCTCCTGCCTTGAGCTGGTTATATTCTCTGGCATATAAAGAGGGCCACCAAATATCTCCAACTCTTCTGCGATAAAAGTTTTAATATTTCCGTGTTTTTCGTTCACTACGGATTTTTTATCTAACCCTCATCCTCATCGGAATCAGCCTCAGCATCAGTCTCAGAATCAACAAACATAGCCAGTTTATCCCATTTCAGATCACCTGACAGGAATTCGGAAAGACTCTGTGAAGTGGGTTTGACAACCCGATCGAATGCTTCCTGATCCAACTCATTTTCAACCTGGTAAGCAGGAGCGATTTCATCTTCTCCGCTAATCTCCTCAAGATTCTCTTCTTCCCGGCGGCGTTCTGCCTCGATTACGTATCGATCACCTATAATACGGCGAGCTCGCTCGGAAATGACTGTGACGGCTTCAAAAATATCTTCGGTATGTTCTTCTATCTTTCGGAATGGTATGGTTACTAAACCCATTTATTTGCTCCTTTATTGATATTATATATTTCTTTTTCTAATATTTCTACAAAGGCATTAACAGCCTTGTTTAAATCTGTGTTTACGATCTGATAGTCAAATTGTTGTCCCAATTCCATTTCTTCTGGCATTCGTTCAAGACGAATTCTTATTTGCTCCTGGTTATCAGTACGTCGATGAATCAGACGTTGTTCCAATGCCTCGATTGAGGGAGGTTTTATAAAGATGGATACGCTCTGCTCCGGATAGGCTTTTTTCACATTGATTCCACCTTTGATATCAATATCCAGCAAAACGAGTTTCCCCTGTTCCAATGCAGCATCGATGTTAGATTTCAATGTCCCGTACAGATGCCCATTTTTTGAATAAACTTCCTGCCATTCAACTAATTCGTCCCTGTCAATCAACTTATAGAACGCTTCCTTTGTAATAAAAAAGTAGTGTTCCCCTTCAATTTCATAATCTCGCCTAGGTCTTGTAGTTACAGAGACAGAAAATTGTATATCTGGGAATTTTGCCATAATGGCATCTTCAATGGTTCCTTTCCCAGTTCCAGAAGGCCCGGCTACTATGATCAATTTTCCCTGATAGGCCATCACTGTATATTTTGTACCTGTTCTCTGATTCTTTCAATTTCATTTTTCAATTCAACAACGGCGTGACCAATGGGGGTCGAATTCGCTTTACTCCCGATGGTGTTGGCTTCGCGATTCATTTCCTGCAGGAGAAAATTCAAGCGTTTCCCGGCATCACCGTTTTCAAGCATGAGTTCGTTGAAATGTTGCACATGGGCATCCAGGCGAGTCAATTCCTCTGATATGTCCAATTTGTCACTCCATACTACGATCTCTTGCTCAATGCGTTTTTCATCTGCCTGATATTCCGATTCTGAGGCCATTTCTGAAATCTTTTTACGCAGTTTATCAACCATTTGCTCCAAACGACCATTATCTGCAGCAACAATTCTAGCCATGATATCTTCAATATTTTTTAATTGTGCGGAAATCGCCTGCTCCAAAAGATCACCTTCGCGTAATCTCATTGCTTGAATCTGGATTGCCGCCTCATCCACCAATTTCATGACTGCTGTATTAAATTTCAATAGATCTTCAGAATCGGTTACATATGTGACAACATCCGGAAAACGAAGGAGCTCAGCCATAGAAAGCGATTCAGTTTTTCGATCCAGTGTTAGAGCCGCCTTTTCAGCAATATTCTTATAGTGAATGAGCAGTTTCTCATTCAATTTAGGTTCCCCGATGGCAGATTGATCGCTGCCAAAGTTCATTGTCACCGTCACCCGTCCCCTGCTTAGAATTGATTGCAAATGAGTTTTAGTACGATCTTCGATCACCTCATAGCCACGTGGGATACGCATGATAAATTCGAGAAAACGGCTGTTGAGCGCTCTGACCTCAACCACAACGTTAATTTCACCAATTTTTTTTTCAGCCCGGCCATAGCCGGTCATACTTATCAGCATAGGTCCTCTCTTAGAGCCGCATAGTATAATTTTTAGTCCTAGTTATGTCAAAAGATATATTGAAGTTAGGTCAATATATTTTCAGATGTTTCAGAAGGGCTGATTTAGAACAGGTACGCTAAGGGTCAAATGACCAGAAAAAGTCGCTTTGAAGGGGGTTACTTCCTGAGCTCGATAGATCGCAGAACGATCCGTTCCGCCTTAAAATCTGCTGATAATCCACTTTTTGCCAGCGTGTACATCTGCATAAAATCAGTTCGTCCAGCTTCCAACTCTGAATTGGCGAATGTCGCCCAACCGGGAATATCCCTCAGGGGTATATTCAAGCCTATAGAACTGATTAACCTCCCATTATCCAGATGCAGAAATCCATCTTCACGCGTTGCATCGACGGGTACCCAGCCTTTTAGTGGAAGATATATCTCTGACCAAACATGATATCCAGTATTTCCAGGATAAAAGTTTACGCCAGATTGTTGTCTGGCCGGTATTCCGGCAATTCTTGCCATGCTTGTAAACAGAGCAGTATATTGGCCACAATCCCCAGCCAGGGTTTCGAGTGCATTGCGTACCCCCCTCTGATCGGGTGGATAGTTATAGGTCATGGATTTCTGAACCCAATCGTAAATAGCTTTTGCCTGATTTACAGGATCTGGAACATTCTCCAAAAGACTGAAAACCGTATCAATTAGGGCATCATCTTGTTCTAAAAAGGGTTCTGGACGGGTATATTTGGTGAGGATATCATCAGGAATATCAGTCCAATTTCGACGCTCCCCTTCCGCATCAACGATTGGTCGATAATCAAATGTGATATATCTAAATCTGCGTGAAATAGATAGGGACAATTCAGGTGAAAGACGTTTTGAAATATCCCAATACAGAATTCGGTTTCCGTACTCATTTTCAATATATATTGTGTCTGGCTCTGGGCTTATAAGGTTTTTTTCCAATAGCTTCTGAGTCTGATACTCCACAATATCCGCGCTCCAGATATGGATTGACGGTGGTTCGCCGGGCGGGATACCGCACCTGCTATTATTGAGTGCTAAAGAATCACCAGATACCAAGCTGAGTTTGTCAATAGTTAGTGTTAATTCTCCTGATACCAATCGCGGTTTGGAGAAATCTGGACCCAAATCTCTAATGGCATCCTCCAGTAATTTCCTTTCAGCAGGTGTTGGCTGTGGGATTCGATGACTACAAGCTGATATTAGCAGCGATATAAAAAGAAAGACTATCCATAGATTGTAGCGTGGGCTTATAGTATTAACTCTAATCGAGTATTGATTCCTGCTCACTTGAGGACTCCATTGCCATAATTAATTCAGTTAAAAAAATAATCCGCTATTCACGATGAAGATTGAATACCAAACTCAGCCCCAGCAAATGGACACGTTGATACTCCAAGGTACTGTAAGGTAATCTACCCTGATACCAGGTGATAAGAATCTTATAAGGTGATTTGGTATTCCCAGCCAATTCAAGACCAAAACCCAGACGCAGATTGGGAGTATAATCATTATGCTCATATATCTTAACATCAAATCCAGCAATCATGGATGCCCCTGCGAACGCCGCTAAAGGTTTTGTTAGATCAGCACCAAACTGCAGCATAAAACGTTCCCGTATCGTGTTTGGACTAACATTATATCCACCGCCACCATATACCCTGTACATATCAATCTTTTTTGAGATAATTAAATCGAGTTGCTCATAGTTAAGAGTTCTTAAGGTAGGTGTGGTAATCGAGTTTCGTATGATATAATCATCACCGAGATGAGATGACTGATGAAAGAGACTGAGTCGATAATGAGTATTTTTATCTCTTTGGACATTCAGCACCGCAGAGATTCGATAATCAGCGTTCTGGAGACCTCCCATAAAGGCTTCGCCAACATCCACAATGGAGAACTGACTAAATACTGAGAATTGAATGCCCAGCTCATAACGCGTGTCTTGATCATATTCCATTCGTAGGAGCTGTTGCTGCATACTTAACGATACCGGAACATACATCTGGCCTTTTTGATTACCCTCCACCTGATACGCTAACACGCTGAGTCCCTGTTGGCAGGCTGTTGGATCCAGATACATAGTGGGGAAAAAGGAACCATGCGGCAGCCACTGAATCTCAGTCGCCTGGACAGAATAGATACCAACAAAAAGGAATTGTAGGCAAAGTTTGGTTAAAATGTACAGGTAGCGCATGTTTCTCTTTCTCTAGTCAGCAAGAAAATTATTGTCTTCCGTATAGAGCACAAGTGTTTTCTCTATATGGTAAAATCTGCTAAACCCATTATTATAGAGAAGTAAATTTGCGATCACTGTCATGCTTGGCATACAATCATATTAATCAATAGATTTAACGAAAATAATTCTTACCTTAAATACTTATAAAAATTACTATGTATGCACCATTATTTTCATGGGATATGAGCCAAAATACAGTAACAATGAAAGCTAAAACGAATAATATAATAATCGGTTTTATTACGCTGGCATTAATAGCCGTCGTTGTTATGTATTCACTTATGAGTCTCACTTATTTGGGTTCCCCAGCCGAAGAAAGACATCTGTTACGTGAAATGGATGCTCTATATAGCCCATCCGGTCTTTATGGTCACGGTGTAGGATTCCTGGCCGCTTTGGTCATGCTGATGTTGTGGTTTTATATCCTGAGAAAACAATGGCGAAAACTGAGCGGAATGGGGCGGCTCAGTCAGTGGCTTAAATATCATATGTTGTTTGGTCTAACTGCCCCTCTCTTGGCTGGCTACCACGCGGCTTTTCGGTTCGAAGGGCTCATCGGCGTAATGTATTGGGCGATGTTGGCAGTCATGCTCAGCGGGATCGTTGGTCGATATTTGTATGGACACATACCCAGGCGACGTGATGGGCATGAGATGAGTCTAAAACAGATGAATACTGAGAAGGCAGCCAGGCTTCGAGAACTCCAGATGGAGTTTGGAATAGCATCAGAGGACATTAATCAGCTCCAGGGTATGACCCAACAATCAGAGAGCCGCAGCGTTTTGATTTCCTTGGTACATCTCTTTCTTTTTGATCTTAGAAAACGAATTCAAACCCGGCAGATTCTGACATCGATCAGATCCAAATACGGAGTTTCTGCTAAGGATCTTGCCTTAATAAGAACCACGATTGAGAAACAATTGCTCATGAGCCAAAGAGTGATGGTATTAGATGCCGTGAGCAAGGTTTTTCACTGGTGGCATGTCATTCATAAACCATTTGCATATGCCATTATTGTGGTCCTCACATTACATATAGTTTTAACCCTCAGCTTTGGATTTACATGGATATTTTAAATAACGAAGCTGTACTCTCATGGCTGATTGGAGCTGTATTGGTTCTGGCATTCACTGTCCCTTATTTACGCAAATGGAGACAAAAACAAGCGGATTCGCAGGAGAAATTGGATGATGCGATTCGATCAGGGTCCAATAAGGCCATGATGCAGCATCCTATCATTGATCTGTCCAAATGCATTGGGTGTGGGATCTGTACCAAAGTATGCCCCGAAGGAGAAGTATTGGGTCTAATCGGTGGAAAGGCTGTACTCATTAATGGAAGAAAATGTGTCGGACATGAGGTCTGCCAGGAAAGTTGTCCCGTCGGTGGTATTGAGGTCGCTTTGGGAGATATTTCAAGTAGGGAAGATATTCCAAGTCTTAGTTCTGATCTCGAAAGCAATCTGAACAATGTTTTCATAATCGGGGAATTGGGTGGGCTGGCTCTCATCAGAAATGCTGTAAATCAGGGAATTCGAGTAGCAAAAACCATCGCCGATCGATATAACGAAGAATCCTCACAGGCACCCGTGCTTATAGTTGGTGCAGGTCCGGCTGGTCTGGCATGTACAATTTCTCTTATGGAGCTGAAAATTCCTGTGATACTTCTTGATCAAAACGAAGCTGGAGGTACAATTCTCCAATATCCCAGACGCAAGCTGGTGATGGTGCAACCTGTGGATTTACCCGGTTATGGTCAGATGACTGAAAAGGAATATTCAAAGGAAATTTTGTTGGAGATTTGGGCAGGTATCTTTAAAAAATATGCACCTGACTTTCGAAGTGGACAACAATTGCTTGGACTCACTCAAACAGATGCAGGTTACCGATTAAAAACGAATCTCGAGGAGTTTGATGCAAGTTTTGTCGTTCTGGCATTAGGCAGAAGGGGTACGCCTCGGAAACTCGGTGTTCCTGGTGAGGAAATGAGTAAGGTTTCCTATAAGTTGATTGATGCTGAAAGCTATAAGAATCATCACATCCTGGTCGTTGGCGGAGGTGATTCAGCAGTTGAGGCCGCAGTTGGCTTGGGGCAACAGACTGGTAATACAGTCACCCTCTCCTACCGTAAGGATAGTTTCTCAAGGATTAAAACGCGAAATGAAGAACACTTGGCAAAAGCGGTTAAGCAGGGTTGGGTAAATATTTTATACAACTCACAAGTCACAGCGATTCATGATGACCATGCTCAGATCAATCAAAATAGTGCTATCCTGGAATTGAAGAATGATTATGTCTTTGTATTTGCAGGCGGAATTCCTCCTTTTGGATTAATGGATTCGCTGGGGGTGAATTTTGGAACATCAACCCTCCAATGAAAAAACACCTGTACTATCTTTTTCTTGGTCTATGTTTTTTGCCTGTGATTCCTCTACACGCCCAGCTTAGTCCAGGTCCCCTGGCGAAGGTTCATTCACATCTCTCCGGCTTCACCAATTGTCTAAATTGCCATACCTGGGGCAGTAAGGATTTTAACCCTAAATGTCTTGATTGCCATACAACTATTCAAGCCAGAGTTGAGCAGGAACTTGGCTATCATGGTCAGCTGGAAGAAAAGGACTGCGCAGTTTGTCATTCAGACCATATTGGTGTGGATTTTCAAATGATTCACTGGGAACCATCTCAGTCAAAATTCGATCATAATAAAACCGGGTACAAACTTGACGGTAAACATATCGATCTGAAATGTCGACAGTGTCACAGCAAAGATTTTGTGGTTCAAGAGGATGTACTCGCATATAGCAAGGCTATTGATAACAGTGAGATGCTCAATTCAACCTTCCTTGGTTTGGATTTTGAATGTAGTAGTTGTCATCTTGATATACATAAAAAGGAATTTGCTGACCTGGGTTGTGAGCAATGCCATGTTACAGCTTCATGGGCTGAGGCGCGTGCTAGCTTTGACCATGATTACAAAACAACATATCCCCTCAGGGGAGCCCATAAAAAGGTGGAATGTGAGAAGTGCCACACTGAAAAACAATCAAAAGTTGGCAATTTTCAGGTAGCGGTCTATGGAGGTTTAAAATTTGACCGCTGCACAGCCTGCCATGCGGATAAACACAAGGATGCCTTCGGCCATAATTGTCTACAATGCCATAGCGAAAAAACATTTAAAATCGATGGCAGCGCAGACGTCATGAACCATAATAAAACGCGTTACCCGCTCATTGGAATGCACAAAGAAATCGCCTGTAACAAATGCCATACTAAGGATAATCAATATAAAGATCTGAATTCTTTTAATGAATGTCTGGACTGTCACAAGGACTACCACCAAGGAGCATTCACGGGATCAAATCGTGACCCTGCATGTGATAAATGCCATAGCGTTAAGGGCTTTTTTCCAACATTATTTGGGGTGAAGGAGCATGATAACACTCGATTCGCCCTTGATGGGGCTCACTTAGCACAGCCCTGCGTCTTTTGTCATCTTGATCAGCAAGCACCAATATATTCATGGAGTACAACGACTTGCGTGACTTGTCATGAATCGGTGCATGGGAAGCAATTTCTCAAATATCAAAGTGAAGCGTCATGGTGCAAAAATTGTCATAAAACATCTGATTGGGCTCAGCTTAGTTTCGAACATGGGAATACTACATTTCCACTCACGGGTAAGCACAATGACATGGCATGTGTTTTCTGTCATAAGGCAGACGCTGGCATCATTCAATACGAAATATTGGAAACAAGCTGCAGGAGTTGTCACAATGACGTGCATGGAGATCAATTCCAATCACAAAAATGTGATCAATGCCATGGCACTGGGGCTTGGAATATCCCGCGCTTTGATCATTTAAATCTCACTCAATTTCCCCTTGATGGTCATCATGTCGAGTTAAATTGTGGAGCGTGCCATAAATATGTACAAGCTATAGGTACAATTAGATTCAAACCCATCAAACATCGTTGCCAGGATTGTCATAAATTCGAAGACTCCGAAAATTGAAAATTTTAGTTTTTATTTTCTGTATCCTGCTCGCCAGTGCTTGTTTTTCTCAGGACGCTCAAGCTATTGAGACTGATCTAAGTTGTGAAACCTGCCACGGCGATGCAGGCTGGAAAATTGATGTGGGTCGTGGTTTCGATCACATCGTCACAGGTTTTGAACTAAAAGGTATCCACAAAGAAATTAGCTGTGGGCACTGCCATCCTGGATCAACTCCCAAAGAACAACATAATTTCAGTAGTGTTTCCAGTGAGTGTAATTATTGTCATGAGGATGTCCATGGTGATCAATGGGGACAGGATTGTAGTCAATGCCACAACTTCGATTCCTGGACACTCTCTACCCGGGACCAGAACCATGATCTTACCCGCTTCCCACTACAGGGTGCACACCGGAATTCAAGCTGTGAATTATGCCATGTAAATCAGCCTGGCAGTAGCTCCACCCTTCCTGTTGATTGTGCCGGTTGTCATGGACAGGATTACAATGAGAGTGTGAATCCAGCACATTTAACCCTAAATCTATCAAATGACTGTGAAGACTGTCATCAGGCTGTATCGAATTCATGGGCAGAGTCCTCTTTCAATCACACCTCAACCGGATATGCTCTCCTGGGCATGCACGCTCAGGCAAACTGTGGGACCTGCCATACCCAGGCAGCAAGCAATACACCTACCAGCTGTGAAGGCTGCCATATGGGCGATTTCAATGTCAGTTTAGATCCTCCGCATCAGGAGCAGGGTTATCCCATTGTCTGCAGTGAATGTCATGATAGTTTTACCTGGAATTCGAATTTTACACATGACGGAACAGGATTTGTTTTAAATGGGGCTCATGTATATCCCAATTGTTTTGAATGTCATCCGGATCAGAAATTTAGTGATATTCCAGATGAATGCTCAGATTGCCACTCTCCAGAATGGGATACTAGTGAGATTCCACCCCATGAGGATGCTGAATTCGATAAGGAGTGTGAAACTTGCCATACTGAAATACTCTGGATACCCAGTACCTGGGATCATGATGTTGATAGTGAATATCCACTCACTGGCGCCCACATCGAAGCAACTTGCGATGTGTGCCATATTTCGACCCCTTACAGCGAACAAGCGAGTGAATGCTATACTTGCCACCAGGCCGATTATGAAGCCACCCTTGAGCCCAACCATGTAGCAGGCAATATTCCGACTGCCTGTGAAGTATGCCACACAACCTTAAACTGGGAGTCCGAAGAGATTGACCATAGCCAAACTCAATTTCCATTAGTAGGGGCTCACGCAGAATTGGGGTGCATGACTTGCCACGAGGCCGGATACGATCTTGCCTTTTTATGTGAGAGTTGCCACAGCTCAGATTATGCGAATACGAGTACAGGTGCAGCGCCAAATCATGGGACATTTGAATTTAGCATGGATTGTTTAATCTGCCATAATCAGACAAGCTGGTCACCCTCCCACTTTGATCATGATCCTGATTTGACAGGCTACGAGATCCAGGGAGCCCATTTGGAACTACTCCCTGATAATTGTTTTGTGTGTCATGAAAGTGCTGTATGGACTGGCATTTCAAAATTGTGTCAGGATTGTCACCAGAACAATTTTATGGAAACCACCGATCCCAATCACCAGGCCAGTGGAATACCTGACAATCTATGTGAATTATGCCATACTCAGAGTGCCTGGACCCCCTCCATATTCAGTCACAATACCACAACAGAATCATGTGTAACTTGTCATTTGGTTCAATACAATAGTGCATCAATTCCACCTCACTCAGATGCTGAGTTCAATACTCAATGTCAGACTTGCCATTCTGCCGACATCTGGGTACCCGCACTCTGGAATCATGGAGTAGAAACAGATTTCACCATCATTGGGGCACACGAACCTTTAAGTTGTCCAGCCTGCCACACCAGCGCCCCTTATAGCACATTGATCAACGAATGTTCAATTTGTCACCAGAGCAACTTCGATAGTACAACTGATCCCGATCATGCAGGAAATGGCTTTCCCATTAACTTATGTGAGAGTTGTCATGATCAGTCCGTATGGAATCCATCTATTTTTAGCCATGCGTCTGCCAGTGTGGTTTGTGTTACCTGTCATACTGCGCAATATGATGCAGCAGTAAACCCCTCCCACCCCGATGCAGAATTTGACAATACATGTGAAAACTGCCATACAACTGATACCTGGTCTCCTGGAATATGGGAACATGGGACCGAGACTGAATTCGAGATCCAGGGCGCTCACGAGGTATTGAATTGTGTGGATTGTCATACTAGCGCGCCATACAGTAGTCTTATTAATGAATGTTCAACCTGTCATCAGAGCAATTTTGACCAAACCACGGCGCCAAGACATGTTGATGAGGGATATCCCATTTTGCTATGCGAAAGCTGTCACAGTCAAACCGCCTGGCAACCCTGCATTTTTAATCATGAATCAACTGAAGATGCCTGCTCAACATGCCATATGAGCCAATACACAGCAACGGATGACCCACCGCATGTGAGTCTGTCATATCCCACCGATTGCACAGCATGTCACACGACTGATGCCTGGTCACCCAGCACATTCATACATGACCTTGAAACCCAAGGTTTTCTGCTTGACGGTGCACATGAAGCATTGAACTGCAGCTCCTGCCATGAGGATTGGGAGCCACCCACAGAAATCAGAACCTGTGCATCAGCATCCTGTCATCTTGATAATTACCAGGCAAGCGAGAACCCACCGCATGAGACCATGTCTTTTTCACAAGGCTGTGTTGACTGCCATACAACCAGCTCCTGGGTTCCTGCACAATTCACACACAGCTTGGAATCCACCGGATTTGCCCTTGAGGAAGCACACACGATAGTGAGCTGTCAGCAATGTCACAGCCCCTGGCAGATTATTCCAGAGCCCAGAACCTGTTCTGATGCTTCATGCCATTTGTCAGATTACCAAAATGCTACCGATCCCAACCATGGGGCCGCCTCTTTTCCATTAAATTGTGAATCCTGTCATTCAATGACTGCCTGGGTACCCTCTACTTTTAATCATGATGGACAATACTTCCCCATCTACAGTGGACAACATAATGGTGAGTGGAGTGACTGTTCCCAATGTCACATAAATAGTGCCGATTTTTCAGAATTTACCTGTTTTGGTGGCGGATGCCACAATGCCGCTGATATGAACGATGAGCATTTTGATGATGGGCAATGGGTAAGCTGTAATGGCCATACTTATCCTGCCTCAGGAGTAACATCGGTGGATTGTTTTACTTGCCATCCAACTGGTGACGGGGATGATTGTGATGGATTCTTTGATTTTCTGAAAAACCGACCAAAATCATACCCCACTAAGAAAAATTCTTTTGAAACAAAATAGCTTAATATTGCTTATAGTGCTGATAGGATTTACCCGGGCTGACACTGGGACCGACCTGGATTGCCTGGATTGCCATGATTCGGGGCAATGGTTACCGCTCTCTGAAAAACCTAGATTTGACCATGTCAGAGATACCGACTTTCCATTATTGGGTACTCATGCTGATTTGCAATGCAGACAATGCCATCCCGGGGATTCAACGGAAGATTTCCATCGTTTTATTGGGAAAGGAATAGAGTGTGTGAGTTGTCATCAGGATATTCATCAAAATTATTGGGGGGATCTATGTGAAGACTGTCATTCACCCATGAATTGGCAACCGGCACAAGCTTTTGAGCGTCATAATCAGACACTTTTTCCCCTGGCTGCAGCCCATCATATTATAGAGTGCTATTTATGCCATACTTCAAACATATCAATACCTTCCATCGATTGTCAGGATTGTCATCAGTCCGATTTTCTCCCTGAACTCGCTTCTCATACCAATGTGGGCGAAATGTCGGACTGCTCCACTTGTCACGCCCCAACACGCTGGAATCAAATATTGGCTATAAACCATGGCGTTTTCTTTCCCATACGGAGCGGCAATCATCGTGGTGAATGGAATTCATGCAGCGATTGTCACTTTGATTCAAATTCATTCCAATCTTTTTCCTGTTTAGGATCGGGATGCCATTCCCTTTCAAAAATGAATTCAGAGCATTGTGAAGGTGGTGGGTGCCAACGCTGTGATGGCCTGACCTACGAGCGAAATTCTGCAAACTCGGATGATTGTTTATTCTGTCACCCTCAAGGAAATGAGTCGAAATGCGGGGACTGATGCAAAGAAAATTAAAATTACGATGTTGCTGGCTAATCACCATTACAATGGCAATGACTTTCAGTCTGGGTCAGGATCAGCTTACTGGTAGCATCACCTATATCAGTAAAGATTTCGCCTATATGGATCTGGGGAAAAAGCATGGTGTGAATCCAGGTGATACAGTGCGAGTTGTTCGGGATAAATCTGTGCTTGGCGAAACAATTGTTATTCAATCAAGTGGGGCATCCTCAGCATTAAGATTAATGGATGCTGGAAGCCCAAGCTGGCAAATCGGGGATGAAGTGCACACTAATCTGCTTCGTGACTCAGAGCCCGTCGATTCTTCATCGCTTATTCGTACTCCGCTCCCCCTTCCAAAGGACACGCTGGTGGTTTTCCTTGACAGCAGCGCTTACCAGCCGAGTTTTGAAGGAAAGAATGAAATAGATCCTACACATTTCAAGCCCAAGATCAGTGGTTATATTTCTGCAAGAGTTGATGATAGAGGTGGTTCGGATAGTAGCAAGACATCGGCATCAGGTTCAATCTATGGTCAATTGAATATCAGGGATATTGGACTCAGACATCTTGATGCCCGCTTGTTCGTTCGCGGAAGACAGGCTGCTGCCGATCAGAGCTTTGATGCGAAAATTTATTCCATCATGCTAAGTTATGCTGATCCCAATAGTTCATTTAAATATCAACTTGGACGCATTTATCATCCACAGTTATCTATGCTGGGAACTATTGATGGCCTGGGGATAACCTGGCAGTCAAAAAAGCACTTGCTAGCGGTTATAGCCGGACAAGAAGCCTCGATCATGAACATTGATAATTACAAATTGCGGCGTAAAATTGGTCTGGTAAAACAAAGATTATTCGATTGGGGAAGTTTTCAATATGGAGGAATGACAGACTTTGTGGGAAGCGAACTCTCCAGGAACTATGTCATACTGGGATCATCACAAAAATTATCCAATAGAATGCGTATCAGAAATTATAGTGAATTTGATCTCGATCTACTCGACCAGACTGCCAATACCCAACTCATATCCATTACCAGGTTCCGATCTTCAGTCAGTTGGAAACCCTGGGGCTCGTTTAGCACTAATTTCCGATATAGTTACAGAGAAAATGTTTTAAATCTGCTTGATACTGCAACGACTGAGTTTGAAATGGCTGCCCGACACGCCTTGAATGCAAATGTGACCTGGATGATGAACTCATCAATGACATTTACCGGACAAGCCGGATTAAGAACTGATGGAGATGGACGACAAATTCAGATTTATGGACTAAGCACGAATCAACGCAATTTTGTAAATTCAGCTCTCACACTCAATGGGGGTTTGATGGTGATGTTTTCTTATGTGAGTGAAGGGGGCCGAGTTTATGCCTCCATGGGAAAAGAAATCCTGCCCTGGCTCGATGTCGATATATACGACGAGGTATTTTTATACCGGATTTTGGGCGAAAGCAGTTTTAGAACTAGACATCTTCCTGAGGTATCGTTTTCTGCAAAAGTTCCCGGTTTGAATCGTTTAAGATTGCGTACACGATTTGAGCAAGAGGATGGGGAATTATTCTATCGCTTCAGTCTAAGTGCAAGTCGCCAGTTTTAAGGGTCCTATTATCGCCCCTTTATAGCTCACTTTATCTCTGAAATAGTGATGGTTTGTAAATAAATAGTTGCCCCCCATCCTATGAATGAATGGAGGGCATGTGCAGGGATGAAAGTTTGTTTATTCGTAGCGCAGTGATCTGACCGGATTAACAACCGCTGCCTGATAGGATTGTATCACCACCGTTAAAATGGCAATAACTATTGCAATAAAAGTAGCTAGGATGAATAGGAGTATACTGATTTCTATTCTGTAAGCGAAATTTTCCAACCAGCGCTGCATGGCTGTATAGGCGATTGGTATGGCGATCAAGACGGATACCAGCATCAACTTGAGGGTGTCCTTTGATAGCATCACCAATATGTTCGAAATTGAAGCTCCCAATACTTTGCGTATACCAATTTCTTTTGTGCGCTTTTGGGCAGTGAATGATGCCAGACCTAATAGACCAAGCGAGGCGATAAATATGGCCAATACTGCAAAAACAAGTACAATGCTTGCGGCCTGGCGCTCGGTTCTGAATAATTGCCCGTAGAACTCATCAAAATGATCATATTCAAGGGCTTGGTCACCAGCAAATTGTTTCCATGATTCATTGATATGAGCCAGGGTTCCATTCATCTGGTTAGGGTCATATTGTACGGTGACAAATTTGCCCCAATTTGGTCTGAATCGATTTGTGCCGTCACCCATAAGGAATATACACATAGGTCGAATCTCTCGCTGGGGAGTTTCAAAGTGATAGTCTCTCACCACCCCAATAACCCGAAGAGGAGCTGGATCGCTTCCGGGTGGTCCGAAATAGCTGATCAGATCCTTCCCGATGGGATCAGTGACCCCAAAAGCTCTGATAGCAGCTTCGTTTAAAATGACGGCTGATGTGTCGGTGCCCCATTCCCGCGAGAAATAGCGCCCCTCACTCATTTCCAAACCATAAACGTCTGCATAATCCACATCGGTCCAGAAATTGGCTAATAAAATTGTCAGTTCAGATTGGTCATTCACCATGGTAAAAACGCTGCCATTTATTCCATCCGGGTTTCCGGGGATTGATGTACTGTTACTCACTAAACCTGTGCTGGCATCATCCCGTAAGGTTTGTTTAAAACCTTGAATAGTTCTACCAATATCATCCGTTTTTTTAACCACCAGCAGATTTTCTGGTTTTAAGCCAAGATCTTTTGTTTGCAGATAATTCAATTGATCTCGAATTATCATGGTTCCAATAAGCAGAATAATAGATACACTAAATTGAAAGACGACGAGGCCATTACGTAACCAACTGCCACCTTTTCCAATAGACTTGTTGCCTTTTAGTACTTTAGCCGGGTTAAATGAGGAAAGCAGGAATGCAGGATAACTACCAGCTATCAGGCCTACAGGAATAACCCACAGATAGATCAAGGGAATATCCGAAATGCTGAGATTTAGTTGAGAGTCGATGAGACTAGAAAACCAGGGTAGGATAAATACCACTAGTAGCAGTGCTACACTGAATGAAAGAAATGTCACAAACACAGATTCTGCCAGAAATTGAAAAATCAGCTGTCTGCGATTGGAGCCGAGTGTCTTACGAATACCAATTTCACGTGCCCTACTCATTGATCTGGCCGTTGAGAGATTCATATAGTTGATACAGGCTAATAGCAAAATGAAAATGGCGATATAGCCGAATATCTTGACAGTATCACCATCGCCATTCACCTCTACCTCATTATCTAAATGCGAGTACAGATGGATATCTACTAAGGGAGTAAGAAAGATGCGGTAGGCATCTCCCCGCTCCTGAAGTTGGTCAAACGATATACCCAGGAATTGTTCTACTTGGGGACCAACATATTTGCGAACCATATCTGGAAATTTTGCTTCAAGCTCTTTATAATCATAACCTTCTTGCAGTTCAAGATAGGTTGTGTAATTGTTGCTAACCCAGATGGTGTTGCGTGAGTCTCCGTAGGTAACCATAGAGCTGAGAAAATCAAAATGCCAATGTGTATTGGGTGGAAATTCTTTAACCACACCTGTAATAGTATAATCAGTAACATTATCTGAATTTAGGACCTTACCTATTGGATCCTCATCACCGAAATATTTCCTTGCCATACGTTCGGTAAGTACAACAGATCGCGGTTGGGTTAGCGCAGTACCAGGATCACCAGCAACAAATGGAATGTTAAACATATCAAATATATTTGAATCTGCATTCCAAAAGTGTTCTTCTGAAAACACTTTATCCTCATAACGCAAGACCGGGAAACCCGTATTTCTTATGCGGGTATAATTCACAACCTCAGGAAAGTCTGCAAGCATAGTTGGTCCTGCAATACCAGCGGACAATGCCATTGAAAATTGATTGTCACCCATCTTTCCTTCGATATTTAAGCGGTGGATTTGTTCAGCTTTGGGATGAAAGTCGTCATAACTATTCTCATATCGTACATACATAAGAATAAGCACGCAGGTCGTCACTCCAATTGCAAGCCCGGCAATGTTTATAAAAGAATAGAGCTTTTGCTTGATTAATGATCTAATAGCAATTTTTATATAACTTAACCACATAATGGTTTCTCCATTATTAATCTAGATTAATCTTAAAAACGGTCTAGGTATGAAAGTTACCGTTTAATGTTTCATCCGCAATTTTGCCATCAAATAAGTTGACTGTACGGTGCCCATAGGCAGCATATGCGGGGGAGTGGGTTACCATTACGATTGTGGTGCCTTGCTCATTTAAATCCTTCATCAGATTCATGACTTCATCACCATGTTGTGAATCCAGGTTTCCAGTGGGTTCATCAGCCAGGACGATTTTGGGATTTGTGATTAATGCTCTTGAAACTGCAACACGTTGCTGCTGTCCACCTGATAGCTGTTGTGGGAAATGAGAATGTCTGTGACCGACGCCCATCCGTTCTAACATAGCCATAACACGTGTTTTTCGTTCTGAGCTAGCGATTCCCTGATACAACAAGGGAAGTTCTACATTTTCAAATACGCTAAGCTCGTCTATAAGATTAAAGCTTTGAAAGACGAAGCCAATATTTGCCTTGCGAAAATCAGCTCTCTGGCGTTCACTGTACCCACTGACTTCCTCACCCAGGAAATGATATTTTCCCGAACTCGGGTTATCTAAAAGTCCCAATACATTCATGAGGGTGGACTTCCCGCATCCAGAGGGGCCCATAATTGAAACAAATTCACCTTGCTTGATACTCAGGTCGATCTCATTTAGCGCTGTAGTTTCTACTTCTTCTGTTCGAAAAACCTTGGTTAAGGCCTCTGTTTTTATCATAATAATCTCCTTTTATTAATTTCTTTTAATCGTCTGTAAAAAATAATTGCTCGTAATCGCCATATTGTCGATAACTGCTTGTTATAACCCGGTCACCGGGATTCAAACCGCCTAGTACTTCAAAATAATCCTGATTTTGCCGACCAATTTTGATGCTTCGCTTACTGGCACTCTGCTCATCTGCATCAAGAACATATGCCCATTGACCACCAGTATCCTGATAAAAGCCCCCGCGTTGGAGTAAAATACTCTCTACGGGGCTCCCGAGTTGGAGTCTTAGATGAAGGGTTTGGCCGCGTCGAATCTCCAAAGGATCTGCCTCATCAAATTCTAATTCAACCCGGAATTGTCCATTGATGACCTCAGGATAAATTTTTGAAAGCGTCGCCTGATATTCAATGTTGTTCAAGTCAAAGTGCCCTTTTTGACCCAGCATTACTCGGGTTATAAAATGCTCATCAACTGGCGTGCTGATTTTAAAACCTTCCAAAACATCAATCTGACCCAAGCGCTCTCCCCTGACTTTTGCTTCACCAATTTCCGCATTTAAGCTGGTCAGTTGTCCTGAAACTGGTGCTGTAATTACCAAATTATCCAGATTTTGCTTCACGATCTCCATATTATCCTGCATCCGATTCAGCCCACTTTCCAGTTGTTCCACCTGGATCTCACGATAAACGGAATCCTGTTCAAATGATTTCAAGGTGATAAGCCTTTTTTTTGTTAGAAACTGATAATCGTCAAAACTCGTTTCATACTCTTCTTCGGAAATCATTTTTTTTGCAGCAAGCTTGGCATTTCGCTCATAAACCCTTTTAGACTGGCGGATCTGATAATCGAGATCAAGCAATTGCGATTGAAGGGTCAAGCGATTTTGTTCCATAGCAAGTTTGGTGTTTCGCAGGTTATTGCTTTGTTGAAATAATTCAGCCTCCCGGTACATGATGTCAAGAAGCAGATTCGTATTTGCCAGACTAATTATTTTATCACCCTTCTCAACGTAGGTTCCGGCATCAAGAAATCTGGCCTCCACTCGCCCACCTTCAATGGCATCAAGAAAATATGTTTTGATAGGAACCACACTGCCGTTCAATGGGATAAACTCCTGGAATACACCTTTTTCTACTGTGCTGATACTTACACGCTGGTTATTTATTTTTAAGGAGGAGCCACGGCCTGAACTCATCACAAAGATCAGGATTATTAGCAGTAAACCTGAAATTGCAATGATTACTGATTTGTATTTCTTCCAATTTGATTTCTCAATTTTTCGATCCATTAAAACCCCAATAAATAATATGCATCCTACAAAATCTCACTGAGTTGATACTCGCTAATAATTACAAAATGCATGTTAATGGTAGATGTCATGCCTGTTCTAATGACAAGGCATGTGCCATCAAAGAAGTCACATGCGTTATATTATTGTTTATTATGGTATTATATTGTTTTAAATGATTTGAATTATTGTACAATTCATTAAAATTAATTCATATAGATATATATTTTATATCATATCTATATGGTTATCACTGGTCTTGGA
>JABMPR010000141.1 GCA_013202895.1 bacterium
CCTTTAAACCTGCCCCAATTCACGAGATTATGGCTTAGCGCCTTTAATTCTCAACAAATCCAACAAAATCAACCAAACAAATGGAGGTCATTTAAAATGACATTATTACTAAACGGCGATAGTAGAGCCACTACCATGGACGATATTCGGGCGATTCCCTTGCCCCTTGCCACCAGAACCTATCAACCTGTTTCTCATGAGCAGCTTTCAAACATGCTTGTAGAAATGGCTGAAAATCTATTGCCTAATTTTTCCCACGCCCAAAGTCAATTTGGTCTGGCAGCCGAAGGGAACAAAATGTTTGGCATCCACACCTTCAAATCCAGCAATACATCCATGGGACTGTCCATTGGCTTTCGTAACAGTTACGACCGGAGCATGTCGGTGGGTATCGCTGTCGGCGCCTCTGTCTTAGTCTGTGACAATCTGGCACTCTGTGGTGATATAACGATCCTGAGAAAACACACCCTGAACGTGATCCGAGATATGGAAACGCTGGCATTGGGAGCAATCTACAATTCTCAGCAAGCCTACTCCCAAATATTGAGAGATGCTGAAGCAATGCGCCTAATCGAAATCGACGATGATCATGCCTACCGTATGTTGGGGCTGGTCTATGGTCGCGGGATAATTACCCCCAGACAAATCCCCGTTGCCCACAGTGAGTGGCAAAACCCCCAATATGAGGATTTTAAACTGCGTACAGTATGGAGTCTGTATAACTCGATCACAGAAGCCCTAAAAAGTGCCCCGCCCCAGTCAATTATGGAGAAGCACCTGGGTCTGCATCACCTGTTTGCTGAGCAATATGGCATTGCGGGGGTCGCACAATGACTGGTAGAGGAATTAATGTTCTGCTTGAAGCATTCCTGATCCTTGTACATGAGCTGTATTCCTGGATGCAGAAACGCAGGGGCACAAAACCAAAGAAAGAATAGAACAATGTACCGAAAAGCTGAAGTCTTAAGAAGAATCGAGTTGCGCCAATCCACTATCAAGGATTGGCTCAACTGCCCCCTTATGTACCGTTTTCGCCATATTGAAAAACTAAAACCCGTCTACCGAAATATTGCCGCCATCCATGGGAGCGCCCTCCATCTGGCAATCCACCTGCTGCATTCGAAAGGGTTTGACCAGGACTTGGCGTCTCTATATAAGCGAGCCTTAGATGAGTCATTAAAAAGAGATCAAGATATTCCCATCAAGTGGAAAGAAAACCAGGACTGCGATCTGACATTAATGCGAGATCATGCTCTGGAATTATTGAAAGGCTATACCAGTTACAAAGAAAACCATCAGTGTGAAGTAATCTACTCGGAGGTGGAATTCAGAGTGATGGTTAAGGGCTACCAGCTTACCGGTACCATTGATCAGCTGAGGCGGAATTCTGATGGTGATATAGACCTGGTTGATCTGAAATCAGGGGTTCAGAGACCAAATGCTAAAGCACTTCCCCATGACTGGCAGCTCTCATTGTATGCCTATGCCCTTAAATATGGCGAGTTGTTCGTAAATGGCGACTGGGTACGCCCCAGAATCAGGGTGGATCGCACAGTGATCTATTTCCTCAGGGCTCATGAAATATATAAGCGAAATACAAAATATGGTAAGAAGGGGGAGCAAAAAGGGCTGCCCCTGATTGCCTGTCAAAAACCGGATTGGGATTTAATCCAATTCCGTTATGACTTACTCAATATAATAAAGATGATAACCAAAGATTGGCCCTTCCCAAATCCATCCGCTTGTGGTTTCTGTGGATATCACAATGCCTGTGAAAGCAGAGGATTGTTTTATGCCAGCGCCAAGTTGACCAGGGTGAAGGCAACTTTAAATGAGTGGGCAGAATCTCCAAATTGCCCACAGAAAGGAATAATATGAGTTCAATATCACAAAAGGTAAAAAATACCGCACTAAAGATTCTTGATGAAACTGACTGGGATGTTGAAAATGAACTGACCCAGCTGAAATCCAGAGTTATGGAATATGATCTGGCTCGCTTACGGATAGAGCACAGCGAGGAAGGCAAACATCGCTTCTATATTGATTGGGGAGAGTCCTATCTCGCCGATAAGAAGCAATTCACTTTTTTGAGAAATATGACACTCCCGGCTATTGTGATTGCTGAGCAACAAATCAGAGCGTTATGGATACATGAGGAGGAGCAGCCGAGATGTTCCAGTATCGATGGTCACATATACTCATCTGACTCAATTTCTAAAACTTGCGACCTGTGTTCGGAATCCGTTCCTGGCTTTGGCGCTTGCAAGCCAAAGGTAAGATTATTCGTCCTACCACTTTTGAAAAAGACCAACCAAACCATGATATTCAGTCTATCCCCCACCAGTATCAAACCCTGGCGCGAGCACCAGCTGAAATTACACCGCAGCGGATTGCCGGTTATAGCGGTTGTCACTACCTTTGAACTAGAAGATGTTAAGTCAGATGAACATCGCTGGGCTCGGGTAAGGGTTGGAGTCCGCGATATTGCCTCTAAAGCTAATCTGGATGTAGCAATCCAAGCTAAACGAAGGCAACTCCAATTTACCCAAATGATTTGGGACAGGGATTACTGTGAGAACGGAGATCGGATCAGGTCAGGATAGGAACTGCGATAGTACAGCCATTTATTGGGGTGGACTGGCTGTACTAAGTAAACCAAGTATAGTGGACTCATTAGATTTTTTTGGCAAAGAATACAACTCCAGATCATAAAATATGAAAACAGTGTAAACATATTGTACAACATAAACAATATAAATATTGACGAGGAGTGATATTTGGTTAAATTCTATAGCGCTTCGACCTAGGGAGTCGGGTGGAGAGTGGTTAGGTGTATGGAGCCATTTTTCGCAGAGCGGTCAGGGACAGATAAGTTGGCATACACATCGAG
This sequence comes from bacterium, assembly GCA_013202895.1. Taxonomy (GTDB): domain Bacteria; phylum Fidelibacterota; class UBA8477; order UBA8477; family JABMPR01; genus JABMPR01. Next base: position 2,891 of record JABMPR010000141.1, read on the forward strand.
TGAATCTGGAATAGACCGAGCACCAAAATGAAAGACTCCCCTCAAAATGAAGCTCACCTGGAACAACTTCCCAGCTAGGAAATATTTCCATCAACTCATACGAGGATTCATTGGGCTCCCATTAAAATGGAGACCACTCTACTCCTCTGGTTTGAAATCAGAAGCAAAAATTGTTCATCCCAAGCAGCTAAACTATTCATCTCAATCAGTTGGGTACCACGCGGCGTTTTTTGATAATCCGGCTTGTCGAAAAGCGTACTCGCAACGAGTAAATTATCCCAATTTATATCTCATCCAGACTAGGTCTATATTTTTATTCATTCAAAATTGTTATGGGGCTCTCCTGTGAATAAAAAGTACCCCTGGTCAGCCAATCCTGGACGAAAGTATTTTGAAATCCTTCTAGCTGAAAATGATGGGCATGTGCTAAAAAGAAATGGCAGATACCCTGCCATTTCTTTCGGTTCAAGGGAAAAAAAAGCACTTCAAACCGGAATCGAAAAGTTACCAAATGGACCAATTCAACTTCTTCTATTTCACATCTTGGTTAGGACAGAGTCACCACCAACTGAGCTCCACATTAAAACACCTCTGCTTGCGGGTAGGGGTGAAAAAGTGCCAATTTCATTCAGGATCATGAGAGACTTAGAGAGCTTGAATCTGATAACGGGACTTGCTCAGATGCAAATGGTCACATACGACATAAAAAAAGTACTGGATAGTCTACCTCTTCCTCCTGACTACACTTTAATAAATATTGATCGCTTCCTTAATCAATATTGGAGTGTCAAAGATAAAGAGGGCTGGGAACTTGATTCTAATGAATACTTGAGAGATTTGATTCTGTCTGAAACAGAGTTGACGGATGCCTTCAGATCTCTGTTGGAAGGTGCCTTGAGTAATAAATCAAGAAGCGACATCAGTCTCCACTACCATCTTCCTTTTTCTCCTTCCGTTCTTACATCGGAGTTCCGTAGGAGCAGTGAAATTGCACTAATGAAACAAAACGCACTGCTTGAAAGTGACAATTATGAGGATGCTGAAACACTTTCGAATGTGTTATCTCGAACTGTGAATACAAGTATAAAGGTCGGGGTCGTATTGCCTGTCGAATTGCAGGCCATACCACCCATTCTACCAGAAGACGATTAATTAACCATAATAATACAAGGAGGTAAATTATGATTCGCTTTACCAGTTATTTATCGAATCTAATCAAATCAAATAGAACTAAACTAACCAACGCAGAAAAGATCCAAAAATATTTCCGAACTCAAGAGGGGGGACGGCTGGACTTCATAGAACACCCGTATTTAGAAGCTATATACAACGATGATTCCAGATATATGGTTTTTAGTGCCAGCCGTCAAGTGGGAAAATCAACCTTGCTTGCTTTAGATGTCTTAAAGCGGGCATTAAGTACGCGCAACGAATCAATTCTGTTTGCCAGCGCTAGTGAAGCGCAATTAAGTGAAATTCAGGACGACAAGATACGCCGACAATTTGATATGAATCCTCAGTTAAAGAGAGCCGCCTTCAACTCACGATCAGTTGATAACAAGGGTAAAATGATCTTTAGTAATCAGTCCACTATTTATTTTAAATCAATTGGTAAGCAGGTGAGCTCCGCAAGAGGAATTGCCGCACCGCAAATCTATTTTGATGAGGTTCAGAGTATCCCCCGAGCTCATATTTCTGTTGTGCGGGCATCCGCAAGGACTTTCAAGGATACTTCCCGATTTATTTTTGCTGGAACCTTCCTTGGTGAAGAGAATACGCTGAATCAGCTATATCTGGACACAAATCAAAATGAGTGGATAATAACGTGCCCAGAGTGTCACCAGGATAATCCGAAACTGGGGATGGCGCACATTGACAAAGACCTGCCATTCCTTTTTTGCGTTCACTGTAAAGCCCCGCTAGACCGAAAGCTTGGACGTTGGGTGAAACACAATCCCGACAACCCAAAATCAGGATATCGTATTTGTGGACTCATGACTCCGGAATGTACCTGGCGTAGTAAGGCTCATGATGGCATTCTTGATTTGTACGAGAGTGAGCCTTTCGACAAATTTTTAAATGAGACCATGGGATTACCCTCAGTCAAGGGAGTGAATCTGATTACTCGGACTGAGCTTGAGGATTTATGTGGAGATGAGCCCATGCTGGATCCCACCAATGTGCCTCCAAATATACAGCAGCGACCAAGTGTGGCTGGCATCGATTGGGCTTTCAATACAGATGAAGGGGGAGTTTCACACACGATGATAACTTTCGCGCTACTTGAACGCGATGTTATAAAAATACCATACACAAAAAGATTTTCTGGCCCTGAGTATTCAGGACCACAGGGACCAGACAAGGTTTTGGATGAAATATGTTTGTTAGTCAAGGCTTTCCAGAGCGACTTTGTGTTTTGCGACAAGGGTCTCGGTCACAAAGACAATATGCGATTGCAACTCAGGCTCGGCCAAAAGGTGCAAGAAATGCAATACCATGGCGGATCAAAACCAACATACTGGGACCCAATTGATAGATGTTATAAAATCCCCAAGACACTAACATTGGATCAGGTTTTTTTAAATCTTCGCGAGCAGCGCTACTTGTTTCCCCGGAAGGACGATTTCGAACCTTACTATGAAGATATTCTTAATCTATATACTAAATATGATGAGGACCATCGAACAAGGACTTATGTAAAGTCTGGCAAAGGGTCAGATGATTTCTGTCAGCTTTTGAATTTATGTACAATTGGCATACTAAGAATGTTTGGGTACCCACCAACCTGGATGAGCCAATCAAGCTACTGAGTGAAGGTGTACAAACTAAAGTTATATGCTGGATCTGAGATGCTTTACGCATGCTGAAAGATCTAATTGATGTTGAAAAATCTAATGCAAGTCCACTTTAAACTTTGAGACCTGTGACAATAGTCTAATTTGATATCATGACCAAAATTCTTATCACAGGTTGTGCTGGATTTATTGGTTACCACCTTTCACAGCGGTTATTGGAGGAAGGATACGAGATATTCGGGATCGACAATCTAAACGATTACTACGATCCCATCCTAAAACAGGCTCGCATATCCCAAATCCCAATTTCCAATTTCCAATTTCAAAAACTCGATCTCCAAGACTATGATGGCCTCACTAAAGTTTTTGATGAATTCCAGCCTGACATCGTCATCAACCTTGCCGCCCAGGCAGGCGTACGATATTCTCTGGAAAACCCCCGATCCTATATTGAGTCAAACCTGGATGGCTTCTTCAACATCCTTGAAGCTGCAAAACAGCACGAAGTCCAAAACTTTATCTATGCCTCATCCAGCTCGGTCTATGGGAATAATCAGAAATCACCCTTTGCTGAGGAAGATCGGGTTGATCATCCAGTATCATTATATGCTGCGACCAAAAAATCCAATGAACTGATTGCCCATACCTACAGCCATCTATATCAAATGACCAGCGTTGGACTGCGCTTTTTTACTGTTTATGGACCCTGGGGCAGACCGGATATGGCCTACTATTTCTTTACCAAAGCCATTCTGGAGGGTAAACCCATCAAGCTTTTCAATCGGGGTAAAAACCTGCGTGATTATACCTATATCGATGATATTGTTGAGAGCATCACCAGGATGATTCCCAATCTGGATGATTTGAAGCCAGCCAAAATTGCTGCACAATTCGAGGCAGCCAAGAGTCCCTATTATCATCTTTATAATATTGGTGGTAGTCGTCCGGTTCCCGTTCTGGAATTTGTGGATACCCTTGAAAAAGTCATCGGTAAAAAAGCAGTCAGAAAATTGGTAGATTTTCAACCAGGGGATGTCTTCTCAACCCAGGCAGATACCAGCGCACTTGAATCCTTCATCAACTTCAAACCATCCATCTCCCTGAAAGAGGGACTTACAAAGTTTGTGGAATGGTATCGTGAATTTTATTAGTCGAAAGTCTAAAGTGAATAGGATAATCCAATGGCTGCACAGGCAATACAACTATGACTGTTGAGAATGGGCAAAATCAATAGTATGATCAAATCCCTATGCGCAAAATTAATTCTGGATGATGATGAAAATCTGGCATAAACATTTACAAGAACGCTTTTCAACTTTTCCCAGCCATCAGCAGATCATCATGGTGGCAAATGAACTGAACCGTGCAAATCATCATGAGCATAATGTAGTAGAATATAAAGCCTGTCTTGAAAGAGCACTAGAATTACTGGATTTTACCATTGACGATAAGGACAAATGGGGTGGAAAATATCGAGAATTGTTGAGAGCTCGTCGCTATTTGGCGAGTATTTACAATCAGCCGGATACATTTATTGAGACCAGTGTTTTACAAAGATGCCTGATTCAGTTGGATGTCCAAGCATGGAGATTGACCAATCCGCAACGGAAAGATCTTGCCCCGACCCCGAGTGTCCATCCTAAGGTCACAGAGTGATTGTGATTCCAGCGGCATCAAAATAATATCGAAGTAATCGAAACGTTCTAATCATAGACGGGTAATTTCAGTGATTATATTGACAATCCACAGAACTTCTTATACCAGATTTGAATTGCCAGGGGTTCTGGATAACTTGTTTGAATGGAAGAACAATTCATAAATAAGTTAAAAGCATATCTCTCAGAGTTACCCGAAATAAATGCCGCCTTCATATATGGCTCGTTTGCCAGGGGAAATGAAAACGACCATAGTGATGTTGATATCGCCATCCTGACTAAAGAACACCGACTTGGCATCGACCAGAAATTACGAATGATTGATGAATTGGAAAGGATATGTCACCGACAAGTCGATCTGGTTACCCTAACGGAAGTGTCCAGTATTTTGAAAAATCAGGTGCTAAAAAATGGTGAATTGTTGGTTTGCAAAGATAGAAAAGCGCTGAATCATTTTCGTGTGAGGTCCATTCTGGAGTACCTGGATCTGAAGCAAACCAGGTTGCCCATCGAAGAGCATCTGAAACAGGTGAGTATCTATGGTTGATATTGATATTGTTTTGGCTAAAATAGCGACAATTCAAGGGTGTCTCAAGCGCATTGCAGACGTAACTCAATTCGAGCCATCCACTCTTGATGAATTAGATGCCCAGGACATTTTTGTTTTAAATTTGCAGCGAGCAGTTCAGGCAGCCATAAATCTTGCTGGACATATTGTTGCTGATGAGGGCTTAGGACTTCCACAAAGTCTTAGGGATCACTTTGATCTCCTGGTAGCAAATAAAATTATTTCTCCCGACCTTGGGAAAAAATTAAACGCCATGGTAGGATTTCGAAATATTGTCGTCCATGAATATCAAAATATTGACCCCGTAATCCTTAAGATCATCCTCACCACACATCTTAAAGATATTGAAGATTATTGCAGCACTGTGTTAAAATATTGTGGGCTTTAGAGTGGTCCCAACCCCCACAATAGCGGTAGAAGGATCTTGACCCGAGACCGAGTGTCCATTTAAAGGTCACTGAGTGATTTTGATACCTGCAGCATCAAAATAGTATCGAAGTGCCAATGTTATCGATGCCTGACACTTCGATACTAGGAATACTCTCTCCTAACTCAGCCCCCTCAGGTCATGAAACACAAAATCTCCGGCATTACATACAAAATTCTATTGCAATACAATGTGTTCTATTGCAATCTTAAGCTGAATTTATGAAGAATTCAATCTTGGAGGTAAAGCATGTCTAAAACCGTAACCCTTCGTTTGAAAGAAGAAATCTATATAAAATTTCACAAATTGGCCAAACTGGATAATCGTCCGCTTTCTAATTTCATAGAAACAGCCGCTCTTAAATATATCGACAACTCAGAATATGTTGATAGTTTTGAAATGAATGAAATCGAAGAGAATATTGAGCTGAATGCAAGTATTAAACGTGGTCTTGAGGATGTCAAGGCTGAGAAAGGTCGTTTTGTCTGAGTTTCGAATTTATGAACGCATTAATTCTCCAAACAGCTTGAAAAAATGTCACCAATTGACGCTTCACACATTCAAGCAAAACTAAAATCCTATGTGTATCCACAACTAAAGCAATATCCCTACTGGGGAACAAATATCAAGAAACTAAAAAGGTACATACCTGGCACATGGAGATATCGGATCAACAAATTCAGGCTCTTTTATACTATCGACACAAACGAGAAAGTTGTATTCGTGTTAACCAGATAATCGGTCACGCGCCTACCTGGCGAGGCTTTAGCGCAGGTAGGAAAACAGACATTGAACTAGATCGAAATCACCTCACAGGGGAAGAGGGTAAGCAGATGGATACCATAATAGCCGGGTGTGACTTCAATTATTTTTGGAAGACAGAGTGTCTCAAAGTCCGCTGGATTCACAGAGCTAACTTTTTTGTTCCTGATTTGATTCAACGCAAAATCGGTAAAATCTGGCAATATATTAGAAACGCTGATTCTGGATATCCAGTTGTCAAAATGCAGGCAGTAAGAAACATGGTTTAGCTGGGACGACTCCAATAGTTTTCAGGTAAAATCCTGAGGCAGCTCAAGTCTAGCTTACTAGGCTGCTATAAAACGACATTATTGTCCTCGTACAGCGAAACCTGTTTGTTCTCATGAAAATGGATTGGAAATAAGAGAATTGAATCTATGCCATTAGATATTTTACTAACAGTTGTCGGAACTTCAATAATACAATCTGTTTTTGGAGTTGGAGTATTACTTTTTGGTACCCCGATTCTTTTGGCTCTTGGATACGAATTTATAAAAGCGATAACCATTCTCCTCCCCATTTCTTTAACAATTAATCTTTTTCAGATTGTAAAGGATTACAAACAGATAGACACAGATTTCTATAAAAAAATGGTCATATACACCATACCATTTGTAGTTTTATTCCTGGCTATTGTCAGTACATCTAAGATCGACATTTCGATGATTATTGGAATATTTCTATTGCTAGTCGCAATAAAAGATTACTCTATTCTACTAAAAAAAGTCATCGAATCCCTATTAAAACATGAAAAATTGTTTTTGATCACAATGGGTATAATTCATGGTGCAACCAATCTTGGTGGATCGTTGTTAACAGCCATAATTCATAACAAAAAGTACGAAAAAAATGTTATCCGTGCAACGGTGGCAGCATCCTACGCAACCTTTGCTGCATTTCAAATTGTGACAATATTGTTTTCCGCCAGTCGAAATATTAATTTTGTAGAAAATAGTTTGTATTTATTTGTTGGGGTAATGGTATATATTCTAATAGAAACAACTGTTTATAGGGAGATTAACAGTCAAAGGTATAGTAAATATTTTGCAATATTCTTATTCAGTACAGGAGTTCTGTTATGTTTTAAGTCCATTTAAATATTTACGGCATTACTCACGCAAAAGTCGAATATTTGCATTAGGCTGATGGATGGAGGCGCTGGGGTCTTGGAAATAATAGAAGAAAGGACAGGGACTGGCAGTCACATCTTAAACAGTCTATTAGCGGTCAAGGAGTGGTACAGCATCTTTAAAAATCCGACTTTGGCTAATGCCATTATGGACAGGGTCATTCACCATGCATTTAGATTTGAACTTGAAAGAGATTCTATGAGAAAGAACAAAAACAGGGTAGGTCTACCGGACGGCTTACCTTAAAATAACTCAACCTAAACAGGGACGATCGGGGTGTCCCAAAATTTCCGGACCAGGTGTCCGAAACTTCAGGGATAACCAAACAGTGGACTTTCGAAAGGATGGCTACCGATAGTGAGCATTCATGCGTAGATCCTCTAGCGTCTCAACTGAAATATCCGCTCACTGAGACTACCTGCGCTAAGGCTTCGGTAGACAGGTGATTATAGATGACAATGGAATCCAAATCGTACCGAAGTGCCCGAACCGATCGAGACAATCGATATGAGAATAGTTCAGGACCGGCGAAGATTCCGTCTCCGCTCACTGAGCTTTGCCGTGACATGTTGAATCATCGCCTGTGTATTCAGAATAACCCTGCATCTTGCAGAGTATCCATCAAAGCCTTCGCACAGATGGATCACCGTCATCAGCTTATTATAACATCTTCTGGTGTTGCATAATTCCTTTATTGAGTCATCCTTGAGCCCGAAGGGCGAAGGATCTTGATCCATATGCGCGCTATTCAGCTCCCCACACAAGGATCAAGATTCTTCATTTCTCTGCTAAAGCAGATTCATTCAGAATGACTCAACATATCTAGTCTTTTAGAACATTGATGTACCATAATCAAATTGTTACATATGTCCTGATTGTTCAATTGTTCACTTTCAACTTTCAGACATTCGACTTGTGACACTGTGACATTGAACTATTTTCTTCCCGAAGCATTAGTATTGAGTACGAGGAATTATTGAGACAGAAATGAAAAAACTTATCATCACGGGTGGTGCAGGATTTATCGGGAGTAACTTTATCCTGAAACAGATTGCTGAAACCGACAACCACATCCTCAACCTGGATAAACTGACCTATGCTGGCAACCTGGATAATCTGAAATCAGTAGCAATTAACCCCCGTTATCAATTCGTCCAGGGTGATATAACTGATGCAGATCTGATCGACACTATTATTAAGAATTTTCAACCCGATGGCATCATCCACCTCGCTGCAGAATCCCATGTTGATCGTTCAATTGATGGACCCATGCCTTTTATCATGACCAATGTAGTGGGTACTGCAACTCTCTTAGATCGTTTCTATCAATACTGGCGCAATCTGGAGGGCGAGCAGAAGGACAATTTTAGATTCCTGCATGTTTCCACAGATGAAGTCTTTGGCTCTCTGGGTGAGGATGAATTATTTAGAATAGATACACCCTACGATCCCAGTTCACCCTACTCAGCCTCCAAAGCAGGATCGGATCATCTCGTGCGAGCCTGGGGACGGACATTTGGATTCCCCATTTTATTGACCAATTGTACTAATAATTACGGACCCTACCAATTTCCCGAAAAACTGATTCCCCTCATGGTAATCAACGCCATTTCTGGCAAGCCCCTTCCAATTTACGGTGATGGCTTGAACGTTCGTGACTGGCTCCATGTTGAAGATCACTGTGATGCCATTTATAGTGTGTTTCAGGATGGAAATTTGGGGGATACATACTTGGTTGGTGGGGAAGAAGAAGTTACAAATCTGCGTGTGGTTGAGAGTATTTGCAGCATCCTGGATGAGATTCAACCGACCATTTCGGGTAAAAGTTACTCAGAGCAGATTACATATGTAACTGACAGACCCGGTCATGATCTGCGTTATGCCATGGATATCAGTAAAATCCATGCTGAATTAGCCTGGGAACCATCTCATAGCTTTCAAGCTGGTCTAAAGGAAACTATTGAATGGTATCTATCTAACCACGAATGGTGGACCAAATTGCAGGAAAAGAAAATTTATGAACAAGAGCGGCTGGGAACGGCATAGTTAAAAGTTATAAATAAAAAGTGAAAAGTTAGAGCGACCAATTGAGAGGATTTTTGCACATATGGTGCAACCGATAACCAAGAAACAGGAATTACTAATTTTCGAGCGAACGCGAGAAAACCCAGAACATTGACAAGCCAACGAACTCACTATACATACATCCTTACCAACAAGAATCGACGCTTGTATATTGGCATGACCAGCGACCTCAATCGGCGTCTGGAAGAACACAGGGCTGGAAGAAAAGGCTTTGCAAGCTCCTACAAAATGACGAAGCTGGTTTACTATGAAACCTTTGAAGGACCAAACGCAGCCCTGCAGAGGGAACGAATTTTAAAGAAATGGCGAAGAGAGAAGAAAATTCAATTAATTGAAGGATCAAACCCTCAGTGGGATGAGCTGGTGGTGACGGATCACAGTGAGATTTCTCAGCCTTCGGCTTCGAAATAGAATAATAGTGTATAGTTCAATGCTGAAATCAATAATGAGGAAAAAAATGAACAAGAGGATAGCTTAATGAAGGGTATCATTTTAGCTGGTGGGGCAGGAACCCGTTTACATCCTTTAACCAGGGTTGTATCAAAACAGCTTTTGCCCATTTACAACAAACCCATGATATATTACCCGCTTTCCACCTTGCTTCTGGCGGGGATGAAAGAGATTCTAATCATTTCAACTCCTGCTGATCTTCCCAGGTTTGAAGACCTATTGGGTGACGGAAGCAGATTTGGTGCCAGATTTTCTTATGTGGAACAACCCAGTCCAGATGGTTTGGCACAGGCTTTCATCCTGGGTGAGGATTTCATTGGCGACGATGATGCCTGCCTGATCCTGGGTGATAATATTTTCTTTGGGCATGGGCTTATTGATATGCTAAAAGAGAGCAAGCAAATTGTGGCTGATGAAAAAGAGGCTGTAATCTTTGCCTATCATGTTGAAGATCCTGAGCGTTATGGGGTAGTTGAATTCGATGCATCAAAAAAAGCACTATCCATTGAAGAAAAACCAGCCCAACCGAAGAGTAGCTATGCTGTAGTGGGCTTATACTTTTATCCAAATTCAGTTGTGAATGTTGCTACAAATATTAAGCCATCAGCAAGAGGGGAGCTGGAGATTACCGCAGTGAATCAGCACTATCTTGAAAAAAAAGCATTGCAGGTTCAGATCATGGAACGTGGTTTTGCCTGGCTAGACACAGGCACGTTTGATTCCATGTTAGATGCGTCCCATTTTGTTCAGACACTGGAAAAACGTCAGGGTCTCAAAATTGCGGATATCGAAAATCTAGAGCGATAAACATTTTGAACCCAGAGTTCGCAAAGGAAACAAAGAACGACTTTTGCTTTAATTGCCTCAAAATATCTCTGCGCCCTCAGCGCGCTTTGCGGTTAAAAGGATTTTTACATGAAATTTGAAGTAATACCACAATCGATCCCAGAGATTCTGCTCATTAAGCCCACCGTATATGCTGACGACCGTGGCTATTTCATAGAAAGCTACAACCTTCAGGATTTCGAATCCTTCCTCCCAGGTGTTCGCTTTGTCCAGGACAATGAATCCATGTCGAAAATAGGTGTCTTACGTGGTCTTCATTTTCAAAAGGCTCCCCATGCACAGGCAAAATTGATACGAGTTGTGTTAGGCTCTATTTGGGATGTGGCAGTAGATATAAGACCTGATTCAGACACCTATAAACAATATGTTACTGCTGAATTGAGTAGTAATAATCACCTGCAGTTGTATATCCCTAAAGGCTTTGCCCACGGTTTTATTGTAACAAGTGAAACCGCCATTGTTCAATATAAAACAGATGACTTTTACTACCCAGAATCAGATATGGGTATTCACCCCTATGATCCTGAATTAGACATCCCCTGGCCACTTAATAAAAGCGAACATCTTCTATCTGAGAAAGATCTGTCCCTCCCCAGACTTGCGACCTTTGACTTTTAACCTTCGACCAAATTTCCTATCTTCAACCATGTTTGAGAAAAGCAGCAACCTAATCCAAGGGATTTTTAAAAAGAGGCTAGGAATTCAACCTCATCCGGGCTGTTCCCCTTCGACCCGTCTACGCTTTTCAAGCAACGCTGGGCAAGCATTCAGACGTTCGACGTTCGGACTGCTTTTCATCTTTTCACTTATAACTCTTCAATCCTGTGGATTGGATGTTGAAGATTCCACACCACCCTCAAAAACCCAATGGGTCCAAAAATCATTAGCCGAGGAGTGGCCAGAGCGAGGGATAGATGCCCATGAAACAGGTGGGATTTTTCTGGAATGGGCAGCCAATCTGGAAGAAGATATTGTTGCTTATAATATATATAGAGCCACTTGGTATGATGGGTACGATAGCTTGGGTGATTACAGTTTAATAAGCAGAATTGCGACAGCATCAATATCGGAAACTGAATACATTGATACACAGGCTCAGCTGAGAGTGCGTTACTTTTATAAACTCAAGGCCGAGGATACCTCAAATAATATGAGTGAAGAATCCGATTCGGCATTCTATTCGCTTTTACCGGCATATCCTTCTGATATGATGACTCCGAATGGCATGACCATTTCTTTAGGAATAGATAGGTCACTAAAGTGGTATGGTGGCTTTAGTGTTGAAATGGAAGATTATTGTTTGACACTTTTAACGCAAATAGATGAAATTGAGATACGCAAAATTATTCAGCCAAATGATTACGTTGGCGCATATGAGGAGTGGCAAATTCCTAACGATGTGATCCTGGAACACAATAAAGTTTATAAATGGCGCATCGATACTGGAGCTGAATATATAGATGGTCGAGAAACCACTGGCTCTGAATCCCCTTGGGCAACCTTCCTATATTTGGGGGAATGATTGTACTTATTCATATTTGAGGTAATGAGGGTTGTGCTGAGTTTCGAGAAATCATGTAGAAAAGGGCCAAGAAGAGGAATTCAAATAGCTAATCGGAAATATTTTGAAAAATGGAGATATGTTGCGAGAGAAACTTTTGAACCAAACGAAAAAGCTGGATTTTTTTCGTAAATATTTATTTTATAAAATCACCTAGCTCATGCGCCCAAAACAAGATCACATATATCTAAAAACTTAATGTTCAACGAGTGTCAGTGATTAGATTTGAAAGCTGAGAACGAAAGTAGAGAATTGAGATCGATAGCCGCTAAAAAGTTGTTAAGTTTTAAGATAGATTGGGGAAAATGGGAGACATTTTGATCTGTTCACTCAAAGGACTCCCTAAAAAAATTAAAAATGAATTGTTATGGATGAATTAAAAAACAAGCCGCTTAATAATCAGGAATTCGACCACGAGGATGAGATCGACATCAAAGAGATGTGGCGTATCACTCGCAGTTATTATAAATCCATTGGGCTCATCTTTTCCTTTGTAATCTCTGTTACTATATATGCCACTTTGACAACTCGGCCGATTTATGAGGCTAGTACTGTGGTAATGATCAAGGAGAATCGAGTAGATCCAAGTTCTTTTGTATTTGACTTTGGAATTAATTCATCAAAACAGCAGCTGCAGAATGAGATAGAAGTGTTGAAAAGTTACAATCTCCACGACCAGGTGGTCCAATCCCTAATTCTTGATGGGAGCTCCCATCAACTTGCCTTGTTCGGAACTCGTTATGTAAGAAAACGGTTTCGGCTCATGGATTATTTTCTAGAATGGATCCAACGGACACCAGATACATTAGCGATTCCTCAAGAATTGGATTTTGCAAAACGTATCAAAGTTATAGGTGTTTTACGGAAGTCAACTGTGATCACTGGTATCCGCGGAGCAGATGCACTCAAGATTTCCGTCATCTCATCGGACTCATCCGAGGCTGTCTTTCTTGCTAATCGCATTTCTAAAATCTATCGCAATCTAGATTTGGCGGGGGGGCAAGGGGATCTTAA
>JABMPR010000142.1 GCA_013202895.1 bacterium
CCAGTCAAGCGCGCTAACCGGGCTGCGCCACGTTCCGATTTACTTTAAGCCTGATACGCACAGGTCTTTAGACTCTGGCGAACAGCTCAGTTCCCGATTTTCCAATCAGCATTTAAAAGCGGCATAATTATAGTGAAGAATAGGTCCGAATCAAGGAAGCATTAGACCTGGAAAAGAAAAATTATTCATCAATCAGGTCAAGCAATTCCTTGAGTCGCACTCGGAGGTTTAGCAGAAATAATTGATATTTTTCAGAATCTTGTGGAGTGGATGTTTGCTGGGGGCTGACTGCTTGAGTTTCTATTACGAGTTCAGGTACTGGAGCTACCTGGATGGGCGCCGGAGCTGGTTCTTCAAGACTGGCGATATTGAGTGCCAGCCCATTCTCCTGAAGTTGTTTCAGCTTTTGCCGGGCACCTTCAATCGTGTATTTTTTTTCATAAAGCAATGTCTTTATGAAATTTACCAGTTCGATATCTTTTTCACGGTATGTTCGATTGCCAGCACGGTTCTTTGCTGGGGACAATTGGGGAAATTCGGATTCCCAGTAACGTAGCACGTATTGCTTTAAGATGGTTGCTTCACTGACTTCACCAATGGAATAATACAGTTTTTTGATGGCTTCTCTAGGCATTATGGAGTCACTCTATCTATTTCCTTCATTATTCACTTGAACCATTACTTTAATTATAACCCCTTAACTGCACATCGCCAAGCCATTAATAGCGTTGAGATAAGCTTTTTTACTTAAAGTGAAGCTTTCATGCGCTTTTCTTTAAGGCAAGCTTAAATAAAATGACCTAAAGTGTGATATTGGTTTGCTGGAATAGCTCCCAGGGATAGTGAATATCGCTTAGCGATTGAATGCTTGATAATCAAAATGTGTGGTTGTTATACCTCAAGGGCAGAATAAATTTTTCGCGTGAATGAAGAACAACACATAAAAGTGATTATGCGCAATAAACGCGCCTTCTATGAATATGAAATTTTGGAGAAATTCGAAGCTGGCATATCCTTGCAGGGAACTGAAGTTAAATCCATACGAGCCGGTAAAGTGCAAATGGGTGATGCCTATGCTAAAGGTCGAAACGGCAGTATGTCCCTGATGAATCTCCATATTTCACCCTGGGAAACTGCCAATGATTATGACCAGCACAATCCCACCCGTCCTCGATTATTGCTTTTGCATAAGCGTGAGATAAGAAATCTTACTCATTTGATCGAAGCAAAAGGTTATACCCTATTGCCCCTTTCACTGTATTTTAAAAATGGAATACTCAAGGTTGAGTTGGGTCTGGCAAGAGGCAAAAATATTTATGATAAGCGACGGACAGCTCAAAAACGAGATGCGCAAAGAGAAATGGATCGTGCTCGAAAAAATCAGTCATAAAATATTCGGAGATACATTGTGAATTTTCCCCCTGTAAAAGAGCAAATAGATCTGCTGTCTCGCGGCGCAGAGGATTTTGTTTCACAAGAAGAATTAGAACAAAAACTGGACATCGCTGCTAAAACCGGAAAAGCACTCAGAGTCAAACTCGGCGCAGACCCCAGTCGACCGGATTTGCATATAGGGCATGCTGTAGTCCTACGAAAACTTCGCCAATTCCAGGATCTTGGTCATCAGGCCATATTAATTATCGGAGACTTTACTGCTTCAATCGGTGATCCCACAGGGCGCAACAAAACGCGACCCAGCATCACTTTGGAAGATGCTCGAGAATATGGCCATTCCTACCTGGATCAGGCCTCCATCATCCTTGATATAGAACGCTTAGAAGTTGTACACAATTCTGAATGGCTGAATGCCATGAATTTTTCTGAAATTATTAATCTCTCGGCCCAGGTCACAGTAGCACAAATGTTGGAGCGAGATGATTTTTCTCAACGCTATAAGGGTGGAACTCCCATATCAGTTCATGAATTCCTTTATCCTCTGGCGCAAGCACAGGATTCTGTTCATTTGCAGGCTGATGTGGAATTGGGCGGTACGGATCAATTATTCAATCTGCTTATGGGTCGCGAGTTGCAAAAAAAGCAGGGTCAGAATCCGCAAATTATAATCACGCTTCCACTATTAGAGGGAACTGATGGCCATGAAAAAATGTCCAAAAGTTATGATAATTACATCGGTTTATCTGATCCTCCTTCTGAAATGTTTGGAAAAGTTCTATCAATTCCTGACAATATGATCATCAAATACTTAACACTTACTACCAATCTCTCCATGGATGTTGTGAAGGAGATAGAGGTCAAATTGGCAGCAGGTAAGAATCCCCGCGATTTTAAACGGCTGCTTGGGCGTGAATTGGTAGCAGTATACTATGACGAGGCATCTGGAAAGGCCGCTCAGGACGCATTTGATAATCTATTTATCAAAAAAGAGATCCCAGATGAGATACCAGAATTACATCTTGGCTCAGGAGCTCATACATTGCTGTCCGTATTGTCTGAAAGTGACCTGTTCGCAAGCAAAGGTGAAATTCGCAGACTGATCAAACAGAATGCTGTTAGCGTTGAAGGAGAAAAGATTCATGATGAATATTTTTCATTCGACAAAAGTGGGGAATATGTCATTCAGGCTGGGAAAAGAAAATTTTTACGGGTTATTCACGCCTAAACCTAATCGTTCCAAAATAAAGATATCTAACTGAGACCTGGAATGATCGAATTACATCAGATTTCGAAACAATACGACTCGATTAAAGCTGTAGATAGGCTTAGCTTAAATATTCATGCTGGTCGAATCTGTGGTTTCCTGGGACCCAACGGCGCCGGAAAGACAACAACAATTAGGATGTTGATGGATATAATCCACCCCGATAGTGGATCAATTCTATTTGATGGTTCATCCAAGAGACCACCTTCAAATCAAATTGGATATCTGCCTGAGGAACGAGGGCTCTATCAAAAAATCTCAATCCATGAGACGCTTTTGTATTTCGCACATCTACGCAAAGTCAAAAATGCTGATCAGAAAATCAAAAAATATCTTGATAGATTTGGCCTGGGAGATCGTCTACAATCAAAAATAAATGAACTTTCAAAAGGAAACCAGCAAAAGCTGCAATTCATAAATACTATTCTGCATGATCCGCAATATGTTGTTCTTGATGAACCGTTTTCAGGGCTTGATCCAGTCAATCAGCTACTACTTAAAGAAATACTTGAAGAGATGAAAGCCGCAGGCAAAACAATCATATTCAGTTCTCACCAAATGGATCAGGTTGAGAAAGTCTGTGATCATGTCGCAATGATCGACCAAGGCAAACTGATACTCGCAGGTACTCTTCAGGAAATCAAGAAATCTCATGGAGATACGCTTCTGCAAGTCATTCCTGAGAACGAAGCCGATCTCACTCATCAATTTTTCAAAGATCATGATGCCCAGGTGCGGTCTGGAGCAGCATATTTCCAACTTGAGGGACAGAATAAACAAAACTTAATCAATGAATTGAACGCCACATTCGATTTGAAAGTTGTTAGAGTGGCTGAACCAGGTTTAGAGGACATCTTCATCCGCTTGATAAAGGGAATTCAGGCATGAATTTTATGAAAATTGCCTGGTTCGAATATCGGCGCAGGATACGTTCTAAATGGTTCATAATAGGAACCTTCGGGATGCCGATACTAATCCTCCTAATCAGTCTTGGCACCGGCTATATGGCTGGATCTGGCGCTGGTATAGAAACCAAATATTTCGGCCTCATTGATGAAACTGCTTATTTTGGTGCCAAATTGTCTGAGGCTCTGGACCAACGCTATGTAACCGGGGAAACTCCAGCTCTTGATATCGCTGTAATAGAAGGCTATTACAGCGAATTACAGCTCCAATATGACACACTTGTGGAAGAAAAGATTTTAGATGGCTATTTCGTAATCCCTTTCGACTTCAGTGAGAAGCCGGAGGTAAGATTTTACGGTCGCTCAAGCTCAAATATTAGATTGACAGTAGTGATTGAGACAGAGCTAAAAGATATTCTCGTACAAAAAAGAGCAGAAAACCTGAATTTGCCCCTTGAAACGCTTGAGGATCTTTTTTTTGATATTGACATTAATCACTATAAACTGGGGGAGGCTGAAGAACAGGAGATCAATGAATTGGTCGCTGACTACATAGCTCCTTTTATTTTTATGTTCCTGCTGTTTCTTGGAATATTTACTGGTGGCCAGCTACTTTTGAGAGCCGTTCTGGAAGAACGATCATCCAGGGTGATAGAAGTTTTGCTTTCCACGGTGAGTTACAATGATCTTATGGGTGGTAAGATATTGGGATTAGGATTGCTTGGATTAACCCAATCAGCATTTTATCTCCTCGTTGTTGTACTGACAGGATATTATTATGATCTTTCTATTGTAACCCCGACAATTGGATTCCTCTATTTTGTCTATTTCATATTGGGCTATCTACTGTATGCTGGTATCTATATTGGTGTTGGTGCCCTGTTTGATTCTGAGCAGGAGGCTCAACAAGCAATCCAAATTATCACCTTTATTGCAGTTATTCCAATGATACTCTGGACAATTGTCATCGAAAATCCAAATTCCTCACTGGTGAACGCTCTCAGCTATATTCCACCAGTAACCCCATTTTTTATGATGATCAAAATTGCAGTTGGAGAGACCACGGTTACGCAGGTCGTTCTGACTCTAACCATTATGATAATCAGCGTCTTCGGGAGTATCCGCCTGGCAGCAAAAGTATTTCGCACGGGAATTTTACTATATGGAAAACGGATCACACTTCCGGAAATTCTTCGCTGGATACGCGCATAATGAAATTAGGGGAGAGTTGCACTTGACATATATAACTTCACATTTATCTTCTGCAGGTTTTAAAAAATAATTGAACGCCAAGGGAGAGATAATGGCTGATAATGTAATAGAATTTACCGATAGCAATTTTGATGAAGAAGTGATTAATTCTGATTTACCCGTTCTGGTAGATTTCTGGGCAGTATGGTGTATGCCTTGTAAAATGGTTGCACCAGTTGTCGCCGATATTGCGAAAGATTATGATGGCCGGCTAAAAGTTGGCAAATTGGATGTTGATGGCAATCCTGGCGTAGCCCAAAAATATGGTATTCGTAGTATTCCCAGTCTATTGATATTTAATAAAGGTGAGGTTGCTCAAATGCTTGTCGGTGCAGTGCCAAAACCCCAGATTACGGCGAAAGTTGACGCAGTTCTCAATTGATCTCCTGATCGCGAAAAATATTTCCGCAATAGCCACCCTGCATGGGTGGCTATTTTTATTATATGTCCAATAGTATTCAATCCGTGTACCAGACTAGATATCCATTATATTCCATCCGTTAACCGGGGTGCCAGGTGACTCGAAGGAGACCGGGCTGAGATCAAACCCTTTGAACCTGATCTGGATCA
>JABMPR010000143.1 GCA_013202895.1 bacterium
AGTTTACATTATACAATAGCGGAAAAGCTGATGCTTCTTCAGAATCAGATATGTCAACGCAGTCAATGTTGGCCCACATCCCGTTGTTATTTCACCCCAATCCTCAAAGCGCTATGATTCTCGGTCTAGCCAGCGGTATTACTGCGGGTGAAGCATTAAACTACGATTTGGATCGACTGGATATTCTCGAGATCAGTGAGCAGGTAGTTCAAGCCAGTGATTTCTTTAGTGAATTGAATAGTAATGTGCTCTCATATCCAAATACTAATGTGATTATCCAGGATGGTCGAGTACATCTTGAATTAAGTGATCAAAAATATGATGTTATTACCTCCGAACCATCTAATCCCTGGATGGCTGGTCTAGCAAGTCTGTTTACTGAAGAATTTTTCAGATTGGCAAAAAATCGGTTGAATTGGGATGGTATCTTTGTTCAATGGCTACCATCCTATCAAATGGATTGGACCACGTTTTCCATGGTGGGAAGAACTTTTGCCAAGGTCTTTCCCAACAGTTTACTAATGAAATCCTTTATTGGCGGAAATGATTACTTGTTGATCGGATTCAAGGGTCTTGAGCAACTCTCACTTGAACATGGGATGAAGAATTTACCCTTGCTGCAAAATTCACCAAATTTGAACGTGGTGGATCCAAGAATATTATATCGTCTCATGGTAAGTGATAATCTACCCACCCTTTTTGGTCCTGGTCCTGTACACAATGATGATCATCCCATTCTCGAGTTTTTAGCTCCTAAAAGAATGCATATTAGCGAAGACACTATTGATAGAATGCTGGCGTCCAGAAGAACATTAAGCGATGAGATTGTGGGGATTATGAAGGAAGTTCTGGATGTTGAAGGGCAGCTAGAATTCGCTCGTTTTGCCCTCTCAGTTTATGCCCCTTTTCTTGAGATGGTCGATCCATCTGAAGCCACGGAGGAACAACGAGCACAATATGTAGAAATGCTGCTAGACTATAGCGAGCATCACATCATTGAATCTTACGAAATATTTAATGATAAATATCTTAAAGAAGCTGCTATTAAATCACAGATAAAAGTACTCAAAGACAAGTTGCCCAGTCTGCAAAACAAAATCAGCTCCCTCATTCTTCTAACCAATGCCTATGCACAGCAAGGTGATTTTGAAGAAGCCATCAAATATTGTAAGCTTGTGGCAGAATATGGCGATGATCCCGTAGAGGCTTACCTGAATTTGGGTCTATTCTATATGAATGCAGGCCATAAAGAAGAAGCTATCATTGCCTACAAAAAGGTGCTGGAAATCGATCCCTATAATAGTCAAGCACATAATAATCTGGGAACACTCTATGAGGAATTTGGCCAGAAAGATGCTGCCCGAGCTGAGTATGAACTGGCAATTCAATTTGATCCAGATCTTGCAATGGCGCACTTTAATGTGGCGCACTTGTATATGGGATCAGGGGCGGTGGATTCGGCCTTGTTGGCTTATCAAAAAACTTTGGAATTAGACCCCAAATATATTCCAGCCTATTTTCGACTCAGTAAAATATATAAGCTGAAAGGGGAGACCGATAAAGCTGCCAAGGAGCTTGAAAAGGTTATCAGGCTAAATCCAGATATGAAAGAGGCACAAACTGAGTTGATGGCGCTAAAATCGGAGACGAACAAGCCAAAAGTATCAGTTCAAATGCCACCACGAACAGCCGAATCAGATAAAAGCAAGGACCCCCGATACTTTTATAATCAAGCCATCATGCTGATCCAGAAGAAGAAATATGAAGAAGCGATCGTGGATTTTAATCGAGCAATAGCTCTTAAGCCGGATTATTTGAACGCCATCATAGCTCTGGGAGCATCGTATCAAGCTCTACGGGATTCAGAAGCCGCAATTGATCATTACAAAAAGGCATTGACCTTAAATCCAAATCATAGCGGAACGCATAACAACCTAGCCATCATTTATTATTCACAGAAAAATTACAAACTGGCCATCGAACATGTAGACAAAGCATTGACCCTGGGTTTTCAGGTTCGACAGGCCTTTCAAGATGAGCTGCTAAAACACCGATAGATTATAGAGATTTTATAGAAGCTCTAAGGCCACTTTAGTCCTTCACATAATTTTTTGCTATGGACAATACCTCAAGCGCATCTATCCGTTTGCGGTGATTGGCGTCTGTGTGTGCAAACCGCACTACTCCTGTTTTATCAATAATAAATACACTGGGCACGGGGATAAGG
>JABMPR010000144.1 GCA_013202895.1 bacterium
TTACATCGTTGTTCTTGGCTAACTGATCTAATTCAAAGGGGTCCTCCTCATAAAAGGCGATACAGGCACAGTTTTTTCCTGCTTTTATAATGGCTTTTGCGGTTTCAAATCCCATAAAACCTGGGACTGCATTTACGACCAGATCATAGTTATTTACCAGTCGGGTCACATGATTTGGATCCGATAAATCTTGCTGAATAATTGACAAGTCAGGACATTTTGATTTTAAACGCTGTAGGCTCTCATCACTGTAATCAGCAACTGTTACTTCAAAGTTTTCATCTTTATTTAAATCGAGTGCCATGGGACCCCCAACCAGACCGGCACCTAATACGATGATTTTCATGAAATTCACTCCATTTGATTTTGTGTCTTTTGTCAACACTCAACACCATGATGAATTCGGTTCACGGGATACTACTAAGTATAGATTCCGAATATCTGGTTTTTAATACGAATTGGTGCTGATACGATTAACGAGATTGAGCGATAACAATTATAGACCGCTAAATCGGTTTATAAATGCTACAAGTCCACTGTTGATATTGGTAATCATTTGAATAGTCATAAGATTTTGTCTTATTGTTTCAAAAAATATAGTTGGATTGTTAAAGCACACTAATGGTTATTTTTAGATAGCCTTAACTGGATAACCACTTTGGCATATTGAGCGCTTCGAAGTGGGACAGCGCTTAGCTCTTTCGTGGAGCTATTCTTCAGTTTTGATGAGATGGACTTCCCGAGCAGCTACAATTCCAATATTGAGTTCAAAACCTATGATTATCGACAATGCGTTAAAGAAGATCATAAGCATAATAATGGGCAAAGCTCCAATAGAACCATATAGGGCATTGTAACTACTGAATTGATCGATGTAAAATCCTAGCCCTACCGTGATCAAAATGGAAAGCCCCGTTGCCAGAGTTGCGCCTGCGGAAATAAAACGGTATTGGCTTTTTTTTGCAGGACCCAGATAATAAAGAAATGAATAGGCAAAATAGAATACTGCTAATATTGCGATCCATTTCCCACCTGCCACCAGGTAATAGATCCATCCCACTTTCATTAAGCCTTTGAGAATTAGAAAATCCATTAATCTATGGGTGAAAGTAATCAGGGATACACCCATACTTACCAGAAGAAATAAAATTACAACAAGTATGAGGGATATAGCTCTACGCATAAGCCAACTGCGAGTTTCAACAACATGAATAGAAGCATTGAAAGCATCTATTAGGGCGAAAATTCCATTGGTGGAGAACGTGAGTACCAGAATAAAACCCAGAGAAAGCAAGCCTCCGTGTTTGATAGTGATAATCTCCTCAATAACCTTTTGAATCACACCATAAATAGTGGCTGGTAAAATGGACTGTATCATATCAAGCAGTTCTATCTGGAAATTGTCGATGGGAACAAGAGGTATGAGAGTAAAGAGAAATATGATTGCCGGGAAAAGTGCAAAAATCAGGTTGAAAGCGACAGCTTCTGCCCGCATAATGACGGCACCATCGCGAATACCCCGGAAAAAGAACACCAGCACATTGAATATAGGAACGCGGTCAAATCCAGGAAAAGACATGCGTTTCGCCCGATTGATTAATGGAATTAACCAGCGGAACTGTTTTCTGTAGTAAAAGTAGTGCTGGTCATTCATGATATTATTTTGTCGCTCAGATAGTCCGGTTTGGGAATATTCCATGGAACTCAGCCATGAGATATTCAGTGTACATCATAAATACCACCACCGATAAATTCGCGGAAGTGAGATGTCTCCAGAATGGGTGATTCGTCTGTAACCGGTTGAATAGACTCCAGCATCTCCCGGATTCGTTTTGCTCTCAAATAGGCATCTACGCGACGAGTATCATCCTTGTAATCCTCTTCCCACTGTTTGAAGTGTTCAAACAACCTATTCCTCATCACGGGAAGCTCATAGGGCACTGCTCCATTAATGATATAGTCAGCCGAATTTATATAGGGTAAAATATTACGTAATTCAGCATTGCGGACATAATGCCAATGGGTCAGAGTCTGACGTGGATCATATGCTCGGTGCTGTTCATCCCTGATCATACGTCGCATGAGACGTAAATCCGTCCAACGGATAAATTTCCCGTTGGCACCCTTCATCTGTAGTAATGTTTCAATATAAACCTTAAACATGGTCGTCTCATCAACCCCTTTAAGCATATCACCATAAAGTCCATGAAGACTATCAATCAGAATAACATCTGTAGCTTTGATCTGCATTGGAA
>JABMPR010000145.1 GCA_013202895.1 bacterium
AATGAACGAACTTCACTCAAGCCTTTTGCTGCCAAAACCTGGGTGATTGCTGCTGTTAATGTAGTCTTGCCATGATCAACGTGACCGATCGTTCCGACGTTCACGTGAGGCTTGGTACGTTCAAATTTTTGTTTTGCCATTTTAAATTCCTCCAGGCTGCTTTATTTAGCCTTTAGACTTTTCAAATACTTTTTCTGCGACATTGGCCGGTACCGTTTCATAGTGATCGAACTGCATACTAAACACTGCTCGTCCTTGGGTTAACGACCTCAAATCCGTAGCATAACCGAACATCTCGGACAGGGGAACAAATGCATTAACAACCTGTGCATCTTTTCGTGGATTCATTCCCTGTACTTTTCCACGACGCGATGAAATATCACCCATCACATCACCTAAATATTCTTCTGGAACAACGACTTCCACCGCCATACTTGGTTCCATGAGTCTAGGATCAGCTTTTTTACAAGCTGCCTGGATCGCCATGGATCCGGCAATTTTAAACGCCATTTCTGAAGAATCCACATCATGATAGCTACCATCATAAAGTTCAACGCGAACATCCATGATGGGATAGCCTGCCAGAACGCCATTTTTAAGGGCACCCTGTATACCTTTATCTACAGCGGGGATGTATTCACGAGGAATAGCACCACCAACAATTTTACTTTCAAAGTGGTATCCTTTGCCAGGTTCATTTGGCTCGACCTTGATAACCACATGGCCATATTGTCCTTTACCACCCGTCTGGCGGGAGAACTTGGTGTCTTGATCAACCTGCTTAGAAATTGTTTCTACATATGCAACTTGCGGTACACCTACACGAGCATTTACCTTGAATTCCCTGAGAAGTCTATCAACAATGATCTCCAGGTGAAGCTCACCCATTCCCCGGATGATAGTTTGACCTGTCTCATGATCAACATTGACCACGAATGTTGGATCTTCTTCTGAGAGCTTAGCCATTGCCACTGTCAGGGCATCATTGTCTGCTTTAGATTCAGGTTCAATCGCAACCGATATTACAGGCTCTGGAAAATCCATAGCCTCCAATACTAAAGGATGCTTCTGGGCACACAGGGTGTCACCGGTACGAGTATTACGCAAACCAATTGCAGCAGCAATTTCCCCGGCATAAATCTCATCACGTTCTTCCCGTTTGTTGGAATGCATAATCATCAGCCGACCAACACGCTCTTTCTTACCACTAACAGTATTAAGAATGGAGTCACCAGTCTTAACCGAGCCTGAATAAACCCTAAAGAAAGTTAATTTGCCTACATATGGATCAGTCATAATTTTAAATGCCAAAGCGGCAAAAGGTTCTTCTGTGTCCGCTCTACGTGTAATAATCTTCTCATTGTCATCCACATCACGGCCTTCAATAGGAGGTAGATCAAGTGGGGATGGAAGATAGGCGATAATAGCATCCAGAAGGCGTTGCACGCCCTTATTTTTAAAAGCTGACCCAACCATGGTAGGAATCATGGTGCCGTCAAGCGTAGCGCTACGAATTGCTATACGAATTTCTTCAGGATTAAGTTCTTTGCCTTCAAGGTATTTCTCAAGAAGGGTGTCATCATAGCTGGCAACTTCCTCAATCAAGCGGTGCCGAAATTCCTCAGCTTTTTTAACCATATCTTTTGGGATATCACTATATTCAAAATGAGCTCCCAAGGAGCTGTCATTATAGAGAATTGCTTGCATTGAGAGCAGGTCGATAATTCCGGTAAACAGATCGCCAGCCCCAATAGGTAATACTATGGGGACCGGATTTGCTCCGAGACGCTTCTTAATCATTTCAAGCACATGGTAAAAATCTGCGCCTGTTCGATCCATTTTATTTACAAAAGCAATACGGGGGACCCCGTATTTGTCAGCCTGCCTCCACACCGTTTCACTTTGTGGTTCAACGCCGCCAACAGCACAGAAGAGCGCTACCGCACCATCCAACACTCGCAAGCTGCGTTCGACTTCTACTGTGAAATCGACATGGCCAGGAGTATCAATAATATTTATTCGATGATCATCCCAGAAGGCAGTCGTTGCAGCAGAGGTAATCGTAATGCCTCTCTCCCGCTCCTGCGCCATCCAATCCATCGTTGCGGCTCCGTCATGCACCTCACCAATACGGTGTGTACGTCCAGTGTAATAAAGAATACGCTCAGTCGTCGTGGTCTTACCGGCGTCGATGTG
>JABMPR010000146.1 GCA_013202895.1 bacterium
CAGGAAAAAACAAGAATAATGACGAGATCAAGAATGAACAGCAAACCCATAAGAGACAGGACCACCACCGGCTGAATTGCCGCCAGTTTCAACGTGACGGACTGCCAGTTTTGCTGAGGTTTTAAGGAGATCCACTTGAGGCTTTTCATGAACAAAACTACAGTAAACCCATAAGCAAATGGTGCCAGGATTGGTACCCCTCCCCAAAAGGTTTTAATCGTATCCAGCTTCCAGTGAATTAGCTGATGAAGCGAAAGTAGCGTTTCAAAGAAGAAAGCTATCATAACCAATGTTGCAAACATAAGCGGCAAATGTTGATCCCAGGGTTTTGATTTCAGATAATCAACACCCAGATAATTATTACTCCATTCCCAGCCTACATAACACAAATTTGTCCATAGAACTGCATAAATGATGGGGAAGCCAAATATCGTGAGATGGAATCCACCATATTCATAAAGACCAGCGATTGGTACCATAACCAGCTCACGCAGAATTCCCATTAGCATACCGCTAAGCCAGAAAACTTTGACAAAATCCAGATTTTTGCTTTTTAGTGCATGGTATATCAAAATTGGTGTCATCAGCAGCACCAGAAATTCAATCAGCCAGATCATTTCCATTTGCCTTGAGCTTTTTATTGAGTGAAACAATCCCCCAGATCAGCACGGGAAGGTTTGATAGGAGTAAATCATAGCGCTTATAGACCAATTCAGTAATGATCGCTACACTTAGCAATAGATCTATCACCCCATAAGGAAGATATGTAAAGAGTAGTTTATTCATGCTATCAAGGTGACTGATAATATCTGTTTAACGATGTGTGTGTTATATTTGAAGAGGCTCAGCATGACACACACCACTGGCTTTGTATCCCCGGGCCTGTTGAAGCGTCTGAAGCAAACTATTATCAGAACCTTATCCAGATATAACTAATGCCTAGATCTGTCAGATTCAGTCTGTCCAATCAGCCTTAAATATATGGGTTGCTCGTGGATTCTCGGCATCACGATTAGAAGCAAACGCCATCTGGCTGCCATTGGGATTAAACATTGGAAAACTATCGAAGAAAGTGTTTGTAGTCAGACGTTTCAGACCCGTTCCATCAATTTTGATAATGTATATTTCAAAATTATGACCATATGCTCCCGCTTCTGCATTCCAGTCATCCATATTTGATGAGAAAACCACGTGTTCTCCATCCGGATGCCAGGAGGGAGCCCAATTGGTTGCACCATTGTTTGTCAGCTGATGTTTATTAGCTCCATCCGCATCCATAACATAGACGGACAGCGGTACAGCCTCCACCTGATTCAATGCCATATTCTCTCTCCAACGCAATGAATCCTCGGCATTGTCTGGATACCAGGCTCTCCAAACGATCTTCTGTGCATCTGGACTGAAGTAAGGTCCGCCATCATAACCGAGATGATTTGTGATTCTAGTGACATCACTGCCATCGATATTCATGGTGAAAAGTTCCAGATCTTTATCAATCTCAGATGTAAAAATGACTTTACCCGTGAGATACGATACTGTTGGTTCAGCATCATATCCCTGGTTTTCGCGAATTCTTATCAGATCTGTTCCATCCGGATTCGAAGAGTAGATATCATACGGAAATAGGGGCCAGATATATTTATTCCCCTGAGGTTTGGGCCGAGGTGGACAACTATCAACCACTCCAAATGTTGAAGCAAATATGATACGGTCTTTTTCAAGACTAAAATAAGAACAGGTATTGGCACCCAGTTCAGGACTCACCATATGTTGTTCTGATCCATCTGCATTCATGATATAAATTTTATCACATCCGTTTCCATGGCGCTTGCTCTGGAAGATGATCTGTTCGCCCAGAGGACCCCAGTATGCCTCGCCGTTATCGCCTTCAAAGGTTAATTGCTGAACATTTGATAGTCCAAATACCAGTTCAACAACTGGTGTCATTTCCTCAACAGCGGTTTCCGGCACTGTGCTACAGGCAACTAATACGAGGACCAAAAGTCCTGA
Organism: bacterium; assembly: GCA_013202895.1. GTDB lineage: Bacteria > Fidelibacterota > UBA8477 > UBA8477 > JABMPR01 > JABMPR01. The sequence continues at coordinate 2,011 of JABMPR010000146.1, forward strand.
TAGTCTTAAATTCAAGTGTATCTCCTTGTCATTTATTTATGTGTTTTTAATCTCGTTCCAATTCAATCCGGTACAAGAGAACAGCATTGTGGATTTGAATTGCAAACAAATCTTTGCCAATTAAACTGATTTTTGGCAATGAGGTCGTCCAGGTTCCAAAGGAACTCCGATGAATAATTCGTCCACCTTTATTTACCCCTTCCAACTCAAATTTTCGGTAAGCCTGTTGGCCACTTTCAGTAAAATAAGGTTCATAGCGGATATACAGAAATATTCCCCACTCTGGTAAAAATGCTGCATCACTGATGGTACTCAAATCGATGGGGTGGAAACTTGCGGCCAATGATCCATCCCCCAAATTAACTACATTGAAATCTTTTTCTGTGATCACAAAGGCGGCTTGCCGATCAATGGGCATTATCTTCCAGGTCTTCCAGGGATAATTGCTAATGGGGTTAATTCGATTAAAAAGAGTCAATGCACTCCCCTCACCATAGTCAATTTCTAAAAAATAATAATCAGTGGCTTGAAGAGCTTGAATGTTTTTCAGCATCCCGGTGATATGCATTGGACTGCCAAACACTGTGGCATGATTCCATAGTCTGAGCTCAACGGATGCTGTATCTGCGTGGGCAGGATTAAGGCAGGATGCTGCGGTGACCATTTCATATCTAAGATTAAGCTTTGCTGCCAGGAGAATTGGTTTACAGTCTTCGCTTACAGCTTCAATACAGGATTTGATATGGAGTAAAGTGTCCTCGGCATTGATCTCCAGAATCCATGGTTTTCCAAACTCTGAAAGCAAGATACTGCGCTCATTTGTAAACTGATAAGCCAACTTGCCTTCCAATGCATCAACTGCATGAACCGTGGTAAAATCCGGGGCTCCCTTGGAATTGAACACCTGGAAAGAATAAAGACGTTCTTGCTGCTCCGCTTGAATGGAGACATGTTCCTGCATTAGCATAAATCCACTGCGATTTTCATTGATTTCGAAAACATCCCGAGGTGTACGCAGAATTTCTCTCACCTGATTACCTATACTATCATATAAGGCGATATACTCGCTGGTTCGAATAAGATAAATGGGGAATCCGGTCCCGCTTTTGCGGAATATGATATCCTCTAATGCTGTATCAAATGTCCATTGTGCATAGGGCTTGATGTGTAGGACATCAGCATGCAAGGATGCCAGGAATACCAGCAGTAGAATCACTCTTATGGGTAGATTGGAAATGCTTATTTCACCAATAATAATTTCTGAGTTGCGCCAAACCTATCATTCAGCGTCAATCTAACAAGATAGGCACCGCTGGAAAGAACCTTTCCAGTCTGATCAACTCCATTCCAGCTCCAAATATGCTGTCCAGATTGTTGATTACTGAAGACCTGGGTGAAGACGCTGCGACCCTGGATATCATAGATTGTAAATGTGGTTTTTCCAGGTTGATCCAGATCGTAGGCAATATTGACCGAAGCATTAAAAGGATTAGGGTATATGCTTGATATAGAGAGGGTTAACGGGATTTGAATATCGTCAATATCACTTGTTCTGGCAAAATATTGTAAGACTCTGCCCATGAGTGCGTTTCTGTCGATAGCCCCGTCAATTGTTTCAAAAGACAGACCCATGACAAATGTGGCTGATGTCTCATCCCGATAACTAATGGCAGCATTTAGAGAATTTCCGTATTGGAGGGCAACTTCTCCACCCTGAACAGGTGCAAAATGATCTGGCCAATCCTCCTCATAAGGCAGGCTGCCATAAGTGAAATCGATTCCTGAAAAATGAGTACCAACTCCCTGCACCTGATAGCTACCGGCATCGTCACCGACATACGCCAAATGCAAGTTTTGATTCATAAACGACTCGTCAGCAGTGGACCCTGCACTCAGATCATAGCCAATCTCAGCTCCTGATGCAAAAAAATTACCACCTGCGGCTAAATATGCCGAAATCACACTTTGTTCTTCTGAGCTGAAGGTTTCATCAGTTTGACTATCATCGCCGACAAACCAGATCACAGCAGCAAAATCATCGAGATTTCCGCCTTGCGATACCCATTCGTTGCTGGCAGAGCTTATGGCCGCTGAGGGATCGCTGCCTGCAACGGCATCGGAATAATAGCAGGCAAAATCGTGTTGGGTTTGTGTCCATGATCCATTGGTCCGATCAAAACCGTCAACAATCAGGATTGCGTCACCGGAGGCATTTAGTTTGACTCCATAAGTATCAGAGGATTCGCTATGATTTGGTATTGGAGCATCATCAACTGCTATCAAGCGAAACTTGAGATATGAATTTTGAGGAAATCCTTCAACCACAAAGCTGGTCATATCAGCGGTAAGTATATCGGGACCATGGTTGGAGCTCCAATTCTCACCATCGAATGAGAATTCCAGAATATAACCAGCCAGATCAACATCTGTTGGTGCCGACCACTCGAAACGTAGATCACCGCTATCATTTGGACCAATGTATTCCAGCTCCGGCTGCCCCGTGGGCAGAACATCTATATCACTAAGATTCACGGGAACATAGGTAGTGTCCCAGTTATCTCTGGTATCTGAGCTCATGACTGAGACCACATAGGGTCCTGCTTCGTAGCTGGCGCAATCCAGATATCCATTGGTATTAATTCGATTTGTCACGATATATCTGTAAATGGAGGTGCTTGATCCAGGTGCGTATACATTATTGATATATGAATTTGAGTAGAGTTCATCTGCTTCAAACCAGAAATGGGGTCCATCCAGCACTTCACTCATATCAGCTGAGTAGAGCGCCCAACCAATTGTATAAATACCATTATTCATATCAATTGATGCCCAAAGGTCCGTAGTATCTGCTGCCTGGGCGATGATATCAACCCGTCCACTCAGATTGTTGCTGGGGAAGGCAGCAAATGTACCATCCATGACAAACTGGATAATGGGTGATCTGGGATGATAAGGATCATAAAAGGGGGTAATTTTTCCAGGGAGCAGAGGATTACCTGAAGCATGCCCACTGGCGCCGCCTCCATAATTCAAATGGATGTGTGCATAGATGTCGGTCCAGCCAACTACGGCTCCTTGATTCACCTCATCATTTACATGGAGAGCTCCATTAGGAATCACATGAACGTAGGCAAAATCCTCAACGCGAATCCAATCAGGACCAATTTGAAGAACAGTCCCAGGCATGATGCTCAGGGCTTCTTCTCCTGGTGCCAGAGGCATATCGGTTCCATTATGGAAATGGTCCCGATCTTCTCTGCACTCATCAAACGTTGCCGAAATCCGGTGTTGCTCGTTCACTGGGTCCATGGGCCAGGAGAAATTATTGATCTGTGCGCTCAAACCCAGTGGGAGTAATGCTAAGAGGAGGAGTTCATTCCTCATTCCTTGATCTCCAGCCATTCGTAATTGGTACCTATATAAAAGTGTTTACCATCGGAATGAAGCTGGAAAAGTTTTTGATAGCGCGGATCAATCTGTATATCGGCAGATCGTTTTGAAAGTGGAAAGTAGATTTGGGCAAAGTGTGTATTACGTTTTACAAAAAAATCAACGGGCACTCTAATCACAGCAATATGCCCCTGATCATTAATACTAATGCCCAGAGCTGCTCGATTCTCATGCTGAAATTCAATGTGCTCTACACGTTCAAGTTTTAAGTCAAACCTTTGAATCGATTCATGACTGCTTAGAGCGGCCAGGTAATCGCCATTTGCTGACATGCTCAACTCATGCCCAAAGTTTTCGTTGGTCCATAGGACTTTACCCTCAGACGACACCTCAACGATCAAAGGATCCATCTGACCCTCCTCGGGATCATAGCTATAACCACTGATAAAGAAGCGCCCATTCTGAAATACAAAATCCTGCAAATAAGTAAATGGTAGAATTGCCGTTCTCTGCCCTCGACCATCGGCGTTAATTCCAATAAAGAGGACCTCATCTGCCGGTCCACCATCTATACCGGGGCGTTCTAACAGGATATAACAGCGCTCATCATGCCACTGTACATGGATATTTCTTTCAAGGCTGTAATCACCTTCGGTTTCGTAGAGCTGACCTTCCGCAACCATTATGCCTGCCTGGTATAAATAGATTTTTGCTCGTACAGGATCTGCGAGAGCCAGAACGCCATTATCGGATATAGCAGACACCAAGGGCTTTAGATCCAAACCACTTCCTTTGCTTATTTTATACAACAAATCCTGGTGTTCATTCAGCACAAAGTAATCTGAGTAGCGTAGGTCATTTTTAACCTCATCCAGATCCTGGAGCAGGCTAAGCAAGCGCATATTTGCTGTAGGTGAAAGACTAATTATGGAATTTGGATCGTAGAGACTTAATGGCTTAACTGACTGATTATCAATCTGATAATGAGATTTAGCTGAAGTATAATATATGGGTTGACCTTCATATACAACCCATGATTTTGAGGCATCGGTCAATTCAATCAGTTGATTAAGGTCTGCGGCTTGAGTAAATCCCGTTAGCAGGAAAAAAAGTACTATCAGGTTCTTCAATTGTATTTTCATCTGGCTCCCTCAGTTAGCTCACTCTAAGGTGAAGCAGAATATGCTGACAGGATCTAAAATTCCAAACTTAAACTAAAGCGGCGCACATCATTGAGGATTCCAAAATCTCCATATGCCATATCCAGTTTAAAACGAAGATTTCGTGCGATTAGCAGGTTAATCCCACCGCCCAGATTTAATCCTTCTTCAGAGAAGGCTTTGCCATCATCATCATTGTCATCCAGATAAAAAGTTTGACCAGCCCGCAAGAAAACCATATCCATAATATTAAACTCGCCACCCATGCTAAGACTTTCTGCATAGTTGTTGGGATGAGCTGCATCGACAGCCAACGTGAGTTTAGCGTGAGGAATTTTTAATACATCTGCGGCTACTCCCACCCGAAATATCAAGGGCAGCGACCAGTAATCGGTGTCGAGATGGGCATTTATCTTGGAGTTGTTGCCTTCCTTGACTTCATCGATATCAACTTTGATCAAGGTGTCATCACCTTTGAGCTGCATTTTATTGCCAAAATTTGAAACGCTCATTCCAATTTTCACATCTTTGAATTGGGATCGGAAGGTGGTTCCCAGATCGACTGCCACAGAACTGGCCTTCATATGCCAGATGCGCTCCTCGATATATTTGATGTTGGCACCGAAAGAGAAGCGGTCGGTAAAGCTTCTGCCCCAGCCCAGGGTGGCACAAAAATCTGTAGCATCAAATTTTTCACCGGTGCCCTCTGGTTGCGATACTGTACGCACTTTCATCTCAGGAACAGATAAGCTGGTGATTGCCATGCCCACAGTCCCTATATTTCCCAGAGGAAAGGCTACGGAGACATTGCTGAAATCGATGCCTGCCAACCACTGGGTCTGGATAAAACTGGCTTCACTTTTATTCATTAGGGCCAATCCACTGGGATTCCAGTAAAGAGAATTGACATCGTCGACAACTGCCACGAAGGCATTACCCATGGATGTACCCCGCGCCCCGATGCCTATTTCCAGAAAAGATGCTGCTGTAGTTCCGCGTTTCGAAACTGCTGTCACGTTTGTCAATAATCCACATGCAAGTATAAATGTGGCAATCCGAAGTATCTTTTGCGAGTTTCTCATGATTACCTCCTACTTGATTACAGCAAATTTGTTGATATGATTCCCAATACCGGGGGCTTCGATATGATAGAGATATATGCCGTAGGCAATTTCCAAACCATCTCGAGAAAGTAGATTCCAGGATTCTGCCCCATCCCAGATTTCGGAGCTATGTTCAATTGTATTAATATATTTTCCACTCAAGGAATAGATCCGGATCGTGCATTCTGGAGGCAAATGGATAAAGTCAATCTTGCGGATTCCCCTACCAGTGTCATAGAGATGTTGGGGTTCCCAGGATGCTGTAACCACATAAGGATTTGGGACCACTGCAATGTCTTCCAGCAGATTGGCCGAAACGGCGTGATCTATCATGGCAGCTGAGGTTGTAAAGTTTAAGATATCCAAGGCTGAGAATGGTTTCTTGACCTTGATGATGAACTGATCGCCAGGCTTTGGTGCCCAATCATCCCAGATTCCTGACATATTTCTGGCAACTGAGTTCTCAGTCCCAAACCAGATAGTTCCGTCAGCCAACTCTTCGATAACCTGAAGTTTATTCGTCCCAAACGCAACGATATCATGTTTTGTCAGGGCCGTGTAGGTCGTATCACCTGAAAAATCGATAATGTTGTAACCCTTACTGGTTGCGATGTGGACTAATCCATTGGAATCTACCATCACATCACGGACCTTCTTATCCAGCAGACTATCCTGATTTGAAAAGGTTATGGCACTGTCGACCAAATTATAAATTGCCAATCCTTTCTGCGTTCCTATGAACAATTCATTCCCGGATAAATCAAGTGATAAAATCCGGTCACTGGGTAGATCAGAATTGTCTTCATTCACATACCAGAAGCTGCTGTCAGCAGGCTCATAGAATTCCAGACCTTCAGATTTTGTACCAACCACTATTTTCCCATTTCCAAGATCCAGAAGATCTATGGATTCATTCTCCAGGATACCAGTGATAATTGTATCTCCTGAAATCGTGGCGAAGGTATCAGCCTGCCAATCGATGGTTGTGATCTTATTCTCGCCGTATATATAAGCTATAGATGACCGGTGCCAATCCCAGCGCAGAAGGCCTTTAGCTGAAATTGACCACAGGATGCCCTCTGAATCTTCCAGAACTTTATCAAAACTGACATAGTCCTGTTTATCATTTTCAGCATTCCCGCTTATGACCATATCGATTGAATAAGAATCCCAGCCCAAGGGTGTGTGCCTGTTGATTCCGTTTACCGAGCCGACTAATAAATCACCACTATTACTGAAGCTGAAATCCCTGACGTTGTTTGATAGTAATCCCACATCAGTAGTTATTGATGTCCAGGATTGACCATCATATACTCCAATTCCGTCTCCATTTGTCGCACAGATGATCAGATCGTCCCAGTTGACGATATCCATGATATCACCGGCTTTTGATCTGGTATTGAGTTTCCAGGTCACTCTTCGCTCACCACCAGCCTTAATGGTGGGATAGAAAATTGAAGCGGGTCTTATCAATGTATCTGAAACTGATGGTGCCAGCATTACGACTGGCAGATCATTGGTTAGGTCATGCATGCTGAAGGCGAGGCGTTTATTATCAATTGATGTATCGGTGACACTTGAATTGATAGTCAATAGATAATCAAAGGGAACGGCTTTATAATCTACAGTGTTGTATTTTTCAGCAGTGACCAAAATTTTAAAGTTCAGCCCCTGTGTCATCCAGCCAGTTTCAGCAGAAAGCAAAGCAGTCTCATCATTGGTAACATTCACTCTAAAGCCCTGGGTTACCAATTCTCGATCTTCACCCGAAAAGTTAGTTCGATCGCTAAGCAATATTTCGCCGGTTGATAAGTTTTCAAGGGCATAGGATGTTGTCACCCGGGCAAGTTCGTCAATGTCATTGACGTCAATATTGGGTTCACCCAAATCGGGCTTTGCATTTGCCTGAGTACCGGAAGGATTGAATATGGGATCCCAGTTATCTTGGTTGGGATCACCGCCAAGATTAAGGGTAGTTTCAGAACAGGGAGAGTCCGGATTACCCGTCTCATATTCATCGTTACAACCATCGATTCCTAGATCTTCATAAAGCGGTTCCCAGCCATCCCAGACCCCCAAACTTGGAAAGAGGATAAAACTGGTATCGGGGATGTCTACAAAATACTGGAACACCGTCGAATCCCCGGAAGGTACAGTTTGAGTATCTACAAATGTTGTGTAAAAGATATAGTTTGCATAGATAAATTGGGTGGTGTTCTCAGTGATATTTTGAATAACCTGAACGTTGTTAAGATTGATGTGAAGTGTGTCCGAATTGGGGGGAATTTGCATTCCAAGAGTAGGTGACAGTTGCACTAACACACTATCATCGGTCCATGTTCGCCAATCCCCATCATTATCCACTCCATCCTCGGACCAGTCGCGAAAAGTTATCTGATACTGGTCATTGTTCCGGATAAACGATGGATCAACAACACTTACCTCGAGTGAACCAGTCCCCAGTGTGGTGGCATCGTCAGCTAGAATTTCAGGAGCGATATATGCCATGGCAGGTGCATTAGGCACTACAGAGACAGTATTGATGGCAAATTTTACAGGGTCACCTGTGGCGTTGATCTCAATTTTTTTAGTACACTCTGAAGGTGTGATCGGTGGTCGCAGATCAACCTCTGATATTCCGCGCTCATAAAAATCATAATCAAATCCATAATCATAAGCCACGATAGCATAATAATAGGTTTGTCCATTCTCCACGGTAGAGTCTGTCCAGGAATGGCGTAAACCGGTATCTGTACCCATGTCCAGGTGGATACCATTCAAACCGTGGGGGTGGGGTCCGGTCAGACCATCGGCCTTGTCAAATTGGGCAATTGGCTTGTTAAAAGTCTGGTTCCCATAGGTATCTGTAATGTTCCATATTTCATTAAACGCCGGATCGGTAGCACGGTAAATGCGATAACCTTCAAAATCCTTCCCATAGATGGGATCAACACTTAATTCGGCTTTATCATCCCAATAAAGGGTTACCCTGCCATCCCCCGGGACAGCGGACATATGGGGAAGATTTGGCGGCTTGGCAAAGTTGTAATCACTGTTATAGATTTGCTGCATGGTTTCGGCATTGCGCAAGATGTCCTCATAATCATTTCCGAAAATAAGAGCAACTGCAAATTTACGTTCTTCCATTTGAGGCAGAGCAAAGTAAGCCGAACCATACATAAATGTTAAATCAACGGTTTGAAATATGTCGGTAAAGGATCCGGGTGCAAGCTGTGACCAGGCTGTTGCATCGTAGGTGAGATTAATACCCGGCCAGGGACCTGCTGTAAAACTTGTCAAACCGATCTGATCCGATTCATCATTATCGGTGTATTCAAAATTTGGTTCTCCGGCATCAGGAATCCCGTTAGCCTCAGTACCATCAGCATCCGGTCCGATATATTCACCAAAATTTGGACCGATACCATCAGAACCGGTATCGTCAACATAGGGATTCCAATCGCCATCATTATCAATCCCATCACTCTGGCTCTCGTCGACCATTCCGTCCTCATCATTATCGCGGTCATCGAGTGGATTTCCAGGAGATTCGAGATACTTCCATCCAAAATAGGCTGGCACATAACCCTCGCTGCTATTGGTCCAAAGATCATGATCCCATTGATAAACTATATCGTTCCCCGTGTCAAACCAGGCATCATCATCTCGTTGATCCCCATCATCTCCCACATCGGCATCACCATACATACCGAAAACAAATTTCTCGTAATCCCAGGAACTGATATTCCGGATCCAATATGTGAAGATGAGGATATCTTCAGCGGCAGGATGAGCCCACTGGTAACCTCTTGCTGCTACATCCACTCCAATCCCCCGTTTGAAACCATCATAAATGTAATACTCAATTGGTCCGTCAGAGGTGTTTGCACGGTTTGAGAAGGTCTTTAAACGTATTTGATGATCATTAATCAGGGAATCAATTTCATACCATTTATCTTCAAGGACTCTGATGGCATCCGGGCGTCTCCCTTCGCGTACATCCAGGGCTGCTGCCCGATTTACATCTCGAACATAACCAGAAAACGATGTCACCATATCCGTGAGTAGCGCATATTCATCGGAGTCAGGATCGGCAAATTGGACGATCTCACCAGTATGGATTATATCATCCAGCAATACGGGGAAATGTTTAAACTCATCATTATTGAAATCGTCCATGTGGAAATAGCTTTCCTGATCGGCACGATTGTATTGACCGTATTGCCCAGCCCATTTATTGTTCCAATCCGCTGGCAAATCTGGCCAACTCTCGGGCCAGGACAAGCTGTCATCGCTCATGGCAATCAGTGAGTCATTGGCATTGGCATAACCGAGCCGAGGCTCAAATTGCCAGAGATAATCATCAGAGGGGGGTTTTTCAATCGAACTGGATGGCATGCCTTCACTGAGAATGTGTATCGGAACACCGCTGACCGCACTCGGCGTTTCTGCAGCCACCAGGGGTGAAAATTCGGCCAAATAAGAATGACCACTCCCAATGGGGTATATTCCACAATCATAACGACCCGGTGAATGACCATAATCGGCAATTGCGCCATAATTGGTAAAACGGGTAAGTATCTTGTTGCCATTGTGGACACCAAGCCTGCGATTGCCATGTTGGTTGGCATCGACACCGAGGCTACCCATTTTACGAAGATTGTTTGTTTTGGGCTGTTTGTTTTTGACAGTACCAGCTGCTCCTAGCATTAGTGGAGTGGCGAGAAAGCTTATCAGCAGAATCGAAATGTATGTTTTGATTATATTCATGAATATGCCTTGCCTCATAGTGAGGTTGAAATGCCAATTCGGATTTGTCTGGGGGATGAATAATAGCCCGGGCGATTCAGATATTCTTCCAAAGTATTATAATCCCAGTTCGGGTCTTCCGATGTATAGGTTGGAATGAGTGAATATCCAGAGCGGCCTGTATCGGAAAAGACCACAACTTCGTTTCGGATATCAAGGAGGTTATAAACATTGGCTGTGAAACTTATTTCACGACCCATGACTGAGATCGATTTTGTGAGGCGCATGTCAACATTTACGTTCTGCGGACGACGGCCACTATTTTCGAAGCTTCCCCCTTCAAGATTTGGTGTCTCGGGTGTATAAGGCAATCCAGATCCATACTCTCCTATAAAACTTAGATTAATTTTGTAGGGTAATCGGAACAGGACGGAGCCATTTAAAGTATGGCGCTGATCCCAATCCAAAGATACCAACTGCTTCTCAGAATCCCGATTGTTTTGAGCATCCCAGAAGGCTGAGCGTGGGTCTGATGCATTTCCCTCAGCAATACTGAAGGTATAATCAACGTTGGCGGAAAAACCATTGGAAAGCCGTTTAGTTAGCGATACCGTAACTCCTTTAACGTTGCCATAATCACGGTTGACATAAACTCCGTAAACTTCATTTGTAAATGTGGACACGATCTTGGAGCCTAGCAGGTTATTAATATCCTTATAAAATCCAGTTACATCGATACCAATATTTTCACCGAACTGTTGCTGAAAGCCGATCTCGTACTGGACGGTCTTTTGTGGCTCCAGATCCGCATTTCCCATAGTCGCTGAAGCAACGCTACCGCCAGCAGGTACTTCAAAATCCGGATTTATATACAGGTACGTGTAACTTGGAATCTGGAAAAAATGACCGTAAGAGAAATGCAGAACACCCTTATCAGTGATGGGATACGCTATGGCCAATCGAGGACTAACCTGGATTTTCCTGGAAGCTTCTTTAAACCAATATTCCAAACGATCAGCATTGGTCTTGGCATTTTCTGAAACTCCTTCGTCTTCAGAAATAAGACCATCCTCATTCAAATCATGAAAACGGTTTATCAATTTGAGAGGACGTAGTGGATTTGGATCTGCCGGATCCGTTAGTGTCGCACCATCAGGTTCAAAAATCTCATATCTCAATCCCGCATTTACAATCATGTCGACGACTTCGATTTTGTCCTGGGTATAAACTGCGAATTCGTAAGGGTTACGGACCATCTGGCTATAATTCGGTGTGGATTCACTCACATCCGGTGTCAATATTTGCGGATAATTGAAGTCAGGAGGATCATACAAAACTGAAAAATCCCTGCGAAAGATACTGGTATATTTGAATTCTAGCCCCGCTTGAAGTTGATGCATACTATTGATCTGGTTGGTCATATCAAATTTTAGCAGCTGGCTCCGGGTCATGCGATACAAATGGTACTTTGCGATTCCTCCCAGATTGAATTTTTCGCCTGTGGATGCATCAAGAATATTGTTGTCATTTTCATAGCCCGCTAAATCTTCAGGATTGTAAGCCGTTGGTTCCGGCATATCGAAGTCTGAAATTTTGAACATATTAGAAAGAAAATACCTGTTCCAGTCCACGTCATAGAGTTCTTTGTAATAAGAGCGTCCAAAATTGCCGAGAATGGATGCTTTTATGGAATAGAAGGCTGTCGAGCTGAGGGTGTGTTGAAGGACCAGCCCAATGTTCATATTATTTCCATACGCCGTTGCCCGACCCTCGGGTGTGTATTTCCAGGCTAAAGAGTTACTGTTATAGGTGCTTGATTTACCATAAAGGACATTCAGGGAGGCTTTCAAGCTCTGACTGAATCGATGGGTGATCTTACCCTGTAAATTTAGGCTGGTCGAGTTATACAGCGGAACGACAGCATTGTCACCCCGATTATTGGTCCATTCACCGTTTCCATCATCATCTATGTAGTACTCTCCACTAAGCCGACCATCTCCGTTAATATCCTCAACTATATATGGAATATCTATACCGGGATCCCAGGCCCCATTCCGGTTTTGATCAATATATTCGAAATTACCTCCCAGCCCCTCCAATTCCTCCAGAGTTATAAATTGAACCCGATCGCCGCCATCCCAGATTCCGTTTCCGGCTTCTCTAAAATCGCCAGCGTTGTTGCCTTCCGTACCGTCTGGATTAAGGTAGGGATCCCAGTTGTCACCATTGGGGTCCATTCCAAGATACAGCGGCGTATTTGAACATCCCCCTTCCCCATTTTCATAGTCATCTCCACATCCGTCTGACCCAAGATCAATAAAATCAGAGAATGGTTCTCCATTCTCAACGGGCATGGTGTTGGCCTTATCCCAAAAGAATGAATCCGATTTGAATCGCCGAACGCCGTATAGACGACCCGCAACATCTTCATAGCGACCAGAGGTAAAGAAAGAAGTTTTGGATGAGAAGCCTGGAACCGGGCCGCTTAAACTCCATTGGATATCATGTCTGCCCTGGGGAGTGAATACATCAGAATCCAATCCTAATAGATCAACTTTAGTAATATCAAGATTATCTTTAATCTCCAAGTCAGCGGGGATCAGACCCAGATAAATTTCTGGATCGGTTGATAAATAGCGACCAAAGCGATAGGTCAATTCACCAGAATATTTGTTTAAGCTACCATCTTTGGTTATGATATTAATGATCCCTGACATGGCCTGTCCGTATTCAGCATTAAAGGTACCTGAAATCACCTGAAGTTCCTGGATTGCATTATTTTCAATGCCGACACCCATATTTTGACCATATGAATTGGTTACCGGAATACCGTCAATCAAGTACCCTACTTCAGAGGAACGACCTCCACGGATATGAATTGCACCGCCGGCATCCACCACCACACCGGCCTGGAGAGACACTGCAGCTTGAAACGACTCCACGGGAAGGGCTTCTAGTTCCTCGGCACTGATATTTGCCTGAGCATGGGTGATATCAGCCTGGATCATAGATCGATCTGCGGTCACAGTAACCACATCTCCTTCAATGATGCTCAATGTCATCTTGATGTCCTGGGTGGTGGTCAGGTCGACCATAACCCTGATACCCTCAATAACCTGCTCGGAATATCCAATCATGGAACATCTCAATTCATATTCACCGGGGGGCGTATTTAGAATCAAATATCTGCCATTCAGATCGGTAGCTGCTCCTTGTCCAGTTGCAGGTAAAAAGACATTCACACCAATAAGGGGCTCTCCCGTGCTTACATCAGTCACACGGCCGATGATCTTGCCAGATGTCCCCGCAAAAAGAAAATTTATCCCAATCGATAGAATTATGAATATCCGACTTAGCTGTTTCATACCAGTCTCACTTCAATTTATGTTCAATACTCTATTATGCTAGAAAGGTACATTCTCGAAGTATGCTGAAAATGTACCATTGAAAGTTTGCGATCAATTGATGGTCGTATGATCATCAAAAATATAAACTCAAGTTAAAGCGTTGGACTTCTTTCAATCTCCCAAAATCGCCATAAGCCCAATCAAATCTGAGTCCAGAACCTGACCCGAAGAGTGGGAGATCAAAGCCAGCACCGAATGTGAAGCTCTCTTCTCGCGCTTCAAGATTTGAGGAAGCCAGACTGGTGTTCGTTTCTACAAATTCAGATTTTAAACCAGCCCTGAGAAAGTATTTGTCCAGAATATTGAACTCTGCGCCCAGATTAACCGACTCATAATTGTCATTTGGATGGATGGCATCGGCTGCAACAGTCAGCTTGCTAACCCCAAGTTCCAAAACATCCATAGCTACACCAACGCGAAAGATTAGAGGTAAATCCCAACTGTCCATGGACAAATCTGCTGGAATTGCAGGATTGTTGCCCTCCAGGCCAGGTGCAAGGTCAATACGTTCCAGGGCATCCCGTCCGGACATGGTCATGCTGGAGCCATAATTTGAGATACTCATACCCAGCCGCATATCCTTGAATTGGGTGCGAAACAATGTACCAACATCCAGAGCCATACCACTGGCTGTGCTATGCCAGATATTTTGTTGAATATATTTCAAATTAAACCCAATGGAAAATCTGTCAGTGAGTGATCGTGCAAGGCTCATTTGCAGAGCCAGGTCACTGGCTGCGAATTCTTCACCGGTCCCATTGGGTTCATATTCGGTTGTCACAGGCATATCATCCATAGTCAATGAAGTCAGACTCAGCCCAACAGTTCCAATACCATAGAGTGGAAAAATGACGCCCATATAATTAATGGCAATATCGGCGATCCAGTTATTGCGTTGAAACATGATTTCAGCGCCCGGGGCCAGAGCGATCCCGGCAGGATTCCAATACAGACCTGAGGCATCACGGCTCATGGCAACATATGCTTCTCCCATACCTGTTGCCCGACTACCTACCCCAATTTTCAGAAATTGAGCTGCGGTAGTCCCACCTTTATATTGTCCAAAGCTAAGTGAAACTGCACAAACGAGGAGGACGATGATCAATAATTTTCTCATGCTCATACTCCCTATTTGATCACGGCAAATTTGCCGATGGTTTCTGCGTTATTGCTATCATAATTAGTTTCAACATGGTAGATATAAACGCCATAAGCAACCTCCAATTGATCCAGATTAAGGAGATCCCAGGATTCAGCTCCATCAAATAAAGTTTTATCCGGATCTGATGCAGGGCTACTGTGTTCAAGTTTTCTCACCAATTCGCCTGCAATGGTATAGATCCGAATAGTACATTCGCTGGGAAGGTTAATAAAATATATCTTCCTTTCGCCTCTACCAGATCTCAGATAGGGTTTCTGTTCCCAAATTGCAGAGGCAACATATGGATTGGGAACGACAGAGACCTTATCCAGAGAATTGGCTTCCCTCGCGGCGTCCACCTTGGCTGCTGAGGTACTGAACTGGTATTTGTCCTGGCTACTGAACTCTTTGCGCGTGTTAATGCGTAGAATATCTCCAGATTGCGGTCCAAAGGTATTCCATTCGTATTCTCCAACTCGCTGTTCTAGACCTTCTTCGGTTCCAAAATATCCAATATCATTTGAGAAGGCAATTGCACGAATTTTATCTGAACTAAAAATTGTTGAGTCATTCCAGCTTCCCACAAATTTCTCACTGGTCAATCCTGTAGTCAGAGAATCTGCTGCATTTGAAAAATCAATGATAGCGTAGCCCGAATGGGTGCCAACATATAATTCATTATTATTTGGTTGAGCCAGGCTGTATGCTCTTCCATTTGGCAGCAGAGAATCTCCATGAACAATAAAAGTGTCCCCTACCATGAAGGTGAGTCCAGATTTCCCAGCGAAGACCAAAGCCGAATTCTGCTCTTCCGATAGTTCCGCGATGGCGTAAAAATCATCATTGCTGACACCAAGATCATTTTTGGTATAATGATGCCAGATATTGGAGCCATAATCGTAAGATACGATACCCTTTTCTGTGGCCAGCCAAACCATATTTCCCTTGATATAAATATCGTTAAGTTTGGTATCATTCAAGGACTCCAAACTCTCAGATAGGCTATCATTAAAAACAACGATGTCGTCATCTGCACTGGTGAGATAGGTTTGATTTGTTTTGACTCTCACCAGACCCTCATCCAGAGTTGCTATCCACAAATTGCCAAAAACATCTACATCAAAAGCTGTGACGGCACCATAACTTTTGGTTTTATCGGGATCTTCAAGCGTTGCTTGACTGTCCTTCTTAAATTCGTCAAATAATGTCTCGAGCCCATGATTCCGATACCATACATCTCCATCATAAATTGATGGTCCATTCTGGGTTGCGATCCAATAATATCCTTCATAGAAAATGATATCCTTGATTTTATTATCGCTTCGTAAGCCACCACCGGATGTGATCTCATCATAAAATATCCAACCCTTGGATTCCTGATTATAAATAGCTAACCCAGATGTTTCGGTACCAATCATCACGCCGTTTTCGGCTGGAAATATGCTCCATATCTCCTTCAGAGGTGTACTAAATGAAAACTGCCAGGTGAACATGATATCTTCCCAATACTCTGTACCTGTTTGTTCCTCATTCAGGTAGATGGCGGGTGTAATGTCCTGGGTAACCAGTGATCGAATGCCATCAAAATCATTGCTGGCATATACAGTAAGTAGCTTATCATTGGTAACATCACGGACCTGAAAAGTAAGTTTTTGTCCATTTGTAGTAAAATGAGTTGTTTCCAGCGAAGTGTCAACAACGGTGGGAAAAAATTCAATCTCATAATCATATGGAACAGGAGCCCCCTTGTAAGCACCCACATCATAGATGCTAGCGTTCGGTCTCCAGATACAATCTCCCTGAATCCATCCTGATGTTTCATTATTAATGAGGAGTGTATCATTGTAAACAAACAACTGCATTCCATTGCTAATTTGGTTGAAATCTTCACCATTCAGACCAAGCTGATTGCTCATGATAATGATTTCATCAGCAGGGTCGGTTACATCATAGACTGAGAACGATTGGGTGCTACGTGATAATTCTTGAAAGTCACTGAGGTCAATATTTGTTTCACCCATATCTGCACGTCCATTTGCTTCTGTGCCCTGGGGATTGTGCTGGGGATGCCAATTATCTCCATTAGGATCATCCCCTGGGGATGCCGCCAAGAGCG
The DNA here is from genome assembly GCA_013202895.1 of bacterium. Lineage (GTDB taxonomy): Bacteria > Fidelibacterota > UBA8477 > UBA8477 > JABMPR01 > JABMPR01. The sequence continues at coordinate 19,077 of JABMPR010000146.1, forward strand.
TATCGGAACAGCTCCCATCACCATATTCGTATTCATCGGAACAACCATCAGATCCAACATCATCATGAACTGAACCATCGGCAGAATAATCCCAGACATCCAGTGTTGGACCAATTGCAATTGTGGCAGGAAATACCACTACTGTATCCTTATTCAGAGTAGGACCTTCAAGCCAGGTTTTAATTTTCCAGGTTTGTCCATTGTGTACAAATTCTTTGTCAATTTCAGCTGCCAGAGTCAGGGTGTCGTAAGTGATGCTCTCATAAAAAGTCGAATCACTAGTGGTTGGGACAACCAAGTCGACGTATGGGCTGTTTTCGATTAACAAATCAGCGTCAGTGAACGAAAGCCAATCCTCATCATTGTCAACCAGATCCATCCCGGAATCAAGGAAACGAACCTCCAAAATTCGATCATCCGGGACCAATGTTGGATCAATGATATCAATCTCGATAGTTCCCGTACCTGGAGTTGAGGTACCATCATCAATATGCAAGACCTCAGGTGGTATATATCCCAGGGCTGGGGCCTGCGGTGTGACCATGGCTGTGTTTACATCCAGCAAAACTGCACCGGTAAAATCCTCTTGAATCGTTTTGGAGGTTTCTGTGGGTGGAAGAGTATCATTAACAGAGCCAGAGTCATAAGCACAAACTGCATAGAAATAACGCAGTCCATTTATCAGGTCTTTATCTACAAAACTATGTACGAGTCCCGTGTTTCTACCCATATCAAAGTGAAGACCAGAATTCTGGATCTGTTCGATGGGGTGTGGACCGGAGAGAGTGTTTTTAAGATCAAATTTCGCAATGGGGCTCCAGAGGTATGGGCTACCATAAGTATCAGTAATGCTCAAAGATTCATTAAAGCCAAAATCCGTAGCTCGATAAATCGCATAGCCTTCAAAATCATGGCCATAAAGCGGATCTCTTGACTTCTCTGCCCCATCATCCCAATAGAGTGTTACCTGACCGTCACCAGGAATAGCTGTCAGACGTGGTTTATTGGGTGGTTTTACAAAGCGATAGCCGGCATCATAGATCTCCTGCATAATGCCCGCAGTTGCATACAGATCGCGAGTATTATAGGGGTCAGTATGGATACTATCCCCTGTAGAACCTGTAATATTAAAGCCGAATAACATTGAAATTGAAAAGCGCCGGACATCTCCAGGTGACATTGAGATAGGACCCGAACCATATAAAAAATAATTATCATGAGTTTGGGTAAAATCAGCGGGTTGAATCGGCGAGCTGAGTCTATTATAATATACATCAGCAGTTGGGGTTGAAGAGGACCAGGGTCCAACAACAAATCCTGTTAAACCGATCTGATCAGCTTCATCCAGATCTTTCTCATCAAAGTTAGGTTCGCCATCATCTGGAAACCCATTTACCTCGCTGCCATCAGGGTCAGGTCGAACATATTGTGCATCTTCCGGTCCCACACCATCGGTACCTAGATCATCATTAATCGGTTCACCCCAATCCCATTCGCCATTCAAATTCCAATCTGTAAAGGTTTGCCAATCGCCGTCATTATCAATACCATCCTGCATGGACTCATCAACCATTCCATCATCATCATTATCGATGCCATCACGAGGCTCCCCGGGGGACTCCAGGAATTTGTATCCAAAAAATCCGGGGATAGAGTTTCCGCCGAAATAAGAATCTCCACGGGCATCATCATCCCAACCATATACCATATCCAGGAATGTATCAAAATAGGCATCGTCATCGTTCACATCACCGGCACCACCGATATGTGGATCACCATACATACCAAAATAGACATTGTTCAATGTATCTGTACCGACATTTTCTACTTCATAGACGAAGAAAATGACATTTTGAGCGCGAGTGGCAGTCCACTGGTAGCCGCGTGCTTGTACCTCCAAACCCAGACCACCTCGGACAGTATCCACACCTAAAGCAGGATAAAACTCATCTTCATTCAAAGTATCTGTCCAGCTTACCGAAGGTGCTATTTGCTCAGGCCAATAGGTGTTATGATTTTTGATATAATAATCATCCATAACATAATAGGATTCCTGATCAGCAGTAGTGACACCCAGGCCATATTCACCCGGCCACATATAGTCACCAAACTCTACATTAAACCAGCTTAAGGGCCAGGAATCAGGTTTGTTGTCCCGGTTTTCGTCAGGCGTATCGCTCATGGCGATTGATTCAGAAAAGGGATCATGATGCCCATAAATGGGTTGCCAATTTCCGGAGATAGTGTTATCCGGGGATTCATAGGATACACCTGATTGAATCAGCGCATCCGAAACAAGTTTGATCTCGTCTCCACCGAAATTTTTTACTTTAGCCCCCGCCAAAACCCCAAATTCATAAGCATAACCTCTGCCAGAGCCAATCGGCCATTCCATAGAAGGTTCTGTACCAGGTTTTCCGATGGTGCCAAAATTATAAAAAAGCGTCCTAACCCGGTTTCCGTTGTGGATACCACTCCGACGATCGCTTATAGCAGCAGCTTTTGAGAGCATCTGGCGTTTTTCAAGACTAGCGTAATATTTTAACCAGGCTACTTTGTCATATTTATTTTTTGGTAAACTAATTATGTCATCAACACTTGCATTTAATACAGTTGAGAGGATGATGAAGGCCAACAGGATCAATAATTTATTCTGCATGTTCAAACCTTCCTAGAAACTTGTTGAGAGGCCGAGACGGAATTGACGCGGACTGCTGAAGTAACTTGGTCTGGTTAACCAATCTGCCAGCGAGTGTCGTCCGGGAATATTTCCATTGTCCGGTGTGTACGTTGGGATAAGTGAATATGTCGCGCGGCCCGTATCATTATACACGCTTCTCTCATTTTGTGCATTAAGGGCATTATAGATCTTGGCAAAGACAGTCCAATGCAAACCGGCAAACTCCACATCTCTGTGCATATTTATATCAACATTTAAGTAGTCAGGTTTGCGATCGGAATTGGGAGCATCCAGTGCCTCACCTTGATAGACAGGTGAGTAGGGCAAACCGGAACCATATTTGGTTAAGATGGATAAACCCCATTTCCGCGGTTGCGATAAACTGATATTGAGATTAATTGTATGTGTTTGATCCCAATCCAGGGGGATGACCTGTTTGACAACTTCATCCGGTGGATCATTTTCATTTGCATAAAATAGAGCCAGGGGATCTGAAGAATTTCCCTGGGCAACCAGGTAGGTATAATCAGCGGAGGCTGAAAGCAATCCCGTACGACGTTTGTTTATTGAGAAGGTAATACCACGACTGTCTCCATAGTCACTGTTTGAGTATGCAACATACCTGATAGTGTTATAGCTTTCGTACTGCCGTGAACTCAGGAGACCAGAGAAATCTTTATAAAATGCGATGATTTCCACACTAAGATTTGGAGCCAATTCCTGTTGCAATCCAATCTCATAAGTAACAGTTTTCTGAGGTTTTAAGTTAGCGTTACCCAGAATGGATTCATTGCTTTCAGTGCTGAGCTCCATTTCCGGATTAGCGTATAAATAACTGAAAGTGGGAATCTGGAAAAAATGCCCATAGCTAAAATGAATAATACCCTTGTCGGTGATGGGATACGCTACACCAAATCTGGGAGAGAATTGATGGACAGTTTCTGAATTTTCATAGAAGTCATTATAATTTCTCCATGGTTCACCGTTTGCATCCAGAGTATCCAGGATTTCAGCAAACTCAGTAACTTCTGAGGAATACTGAAAGAAGGTATCAAGCATTGTCGAATCTGCTCCTGGCAGAGTATAAAGCCAGTAGGTAGGATTTTCGGGGTCTCGATAATCGCTGGGCACCAAATAATGGGGATCGAAGTAATCATATCGAAATCCTATATTCACGATCATATCGGTCAGCTCGATTTTATCCTGCAAATAAAAATAGGCTTCACGCGGATTCCGGTTAGACAAGTTTAATTTCGAAACAGCATCGGTGAGCCAATTATCATAGGAATCATTACTAAAGCTGGATTCTGTAGTTTTAATCGTTGGAATCCAATCGAGATTCCTTTGGACAAAAACTGTATAAGCTTTATAATCCATAAGATGTGTCTTAAATCCTGTACCGACTTTTATCTGGTGAGCATTGTTCATTTGCCAGGTGAGATCCCCACTGATTAAATAGGTTCGGTTGATTCGTTCGGAATAGCCATGGGAGTGCCCGCCTCCCAAATATTCATTATCTGGTTGCTCTGAAATGCTGGTGGGTAAAAAATATGCCTTTTTCAAGTCATTGATAACGAATTCAATTTTTGCACCCTGAATAAAATTTGACCAATCCTCATCAGCGAGATAGCTTGCAAAATCTTGAGCCCATAATTCTTCCCAGTCATTAACAAGCCCAACGGTTACTTCACCCCCTCCCACGTAGAAAGTTTCGCCATCAATTGTAAGGCTATCGGCAGTATAAATAGTCATATAACTTTTCAAAATGAGTAGTGAGTCACTGACGGGGCCATAGAAACTACCCATCCCTATGCCCGACCTGTCATCAGCAGCCGCCAGGTTGAAAAAATCACTCAATGATTGCAGGTCATCAAAAACCAACTCTTTGGTTTCTGAAAGATCTTCCGGATCAACCCTCTGGTAGAAAGTCTTTGCAGTCGTTTGATAAAACGAGCCTTTGATGTTATAAAACATGCGCTCATTTAAGGAATGTCTGAGATCCATGATCAGTGAGGTTGAAGTCGACTGATTGGTGGGGCGACCGTCAGGATTATACTTATAATTGCGGTTGTAACTGACCGATTCAGCAGCATTATGAATCAGGCTGGTATTTATTTTGAGTTTTGGATTAATACGCCAGGTCAGTTTGAGCATAGCGTTATAACGTGACGAAGTGTTTAGTCGAACAATACTGGAATCCCCACTGGCACCGCTATCCCAGACCTGATTTCCATTAAAATCAATATAGGGTTCACCATCCAGCACCCCGTTGTAATTGGCATCCACAAAGGGATCTCCATTCAATACACCATCAGCATTCTGATCAATAAACTCCCAATCTTCAGGATCAATATAGCCATTCCCGTTAAAATCCTCATTGTGTGAATAGCGTCCGTCACCATTTACATCCCTGAAAGGTTCACCCAGAGTAAATGATCCATTCCCGTCAAAATCGAAATATGATTCACTTCCCAGCGCCAGTTTTCCATCTCCATCCAAATCTGTAAATGGTTCGGCAAAATTCAGCAATCCGGCTCTACCCCAAGGTGAGTCCCGCAGTTCCCTTACTCCATTCGAACTCAAATAATTTACATCATTTGGTGTGTGTTCGCGAACTCCACGGTAGAGTCCACCATAATCATACAAACGGCCACTGGCAAAAAAGCTCAATTTATTTCCAAAGCCTGGCACCGGACCAGAGAGGCTGGCTTCCATATTTTTAATATTCATGAGGTCGAATTCATCGGCGTGTTCAAAAAAGCGCGTGTCCTCAGTATAATAATCACCCAGATAGGCGCTTAAATTTCCTGAATATTTTGAGCCACCCTCTTTGGTTATAATATTTATGATACCAGACATGGCCTGCCCGTATTCAGCATTGAAAGTCCCGCTGAGGATTTGCAATTCCTGGACAGCACTATTTTCCAATCCTACAGCCAACCCACCTGAGGAAAGGTTTGTGACTGGAACCCCGTCAATCATGTAGGTGACCTCACTTGAACGGCCACCCCGAATGTGAATCGAACCGTCAGCTTCGGCAACGATGCCAGCTTTGGTTGTGATGATGCCCGATAATGACTCAACAGGCATTTCTTTGATGTCTTCTGCACTTATAATGGATCGACCTGAAGTTAGATCTTTTTGCACCATGGGGCGCTCAGCAACAACGATAACTTCCTCATCTGATTCTAGGACTCGAACATTCATGGCAAAGTCTATTTCAGTAGTCAAATCGCCTCTTACAGCAACAGCGGTCATGACTATGGTTGTGTATCCGATCATTCCGGCCTTGACAGAAAAATTGCCAATCGGGACATTAATTATGAAATATATACCGTCAGCATCTGTAGAAGCTCCCATACCCGAGTTTTCTATGATTACATTGACACCAGGAAGTCCTATTCCGGTTTCTGCGTCAGTCACTCTACCTGATATTTTCCCGGTAGTCCCGGCATGAAGGCTGCCTATTATGGATCCGAAGATAAATATTTTCAGAAATGATCTATAAGAATTCGCTAACACTGAAGGCATATATGCTCCCTGCTTCTATTTCATTACTTAGGTAAAGAAAATAATTTAGCAATTATAGCCGAATGTCCAAGTCAAGTCAACCCTATTAGTTAGTTAAGGTTACTTTATTAACTAACCAAATATAAGATGAGCTTTTTGCTTGTTAAATCTATGGTCGCTCCATAGATTTCGGGCACTTTAATAAGGATTGGTACAATTATTAGATTATTATTTGATAGTCTATTATTGTGGCGCCATTTAAAAGTATAACAAAGTCAACTAACTAAGGAGGACAAAATGGGAATGAATTTACCTAAGTGGTCGATTATTCTAGTACTGTTTGCTTTCACAGCTTTCGCAATGGCCGGTGAAAATGGTGTGAATAGCTATGTTGAAGGTTGGAGTGAATCACATCCAACCGATACAGACGTATACTGGGGTATTTCTGGTCCCTATGATTTCGATAACGATGGTTATGACGAACTCGTAGGTTATACGGATGCAGGCGGCATAACATTGCACATGTATGAGAACAGTGGCGATGATAGCTGGGATGAAGTATGGACTTTCGTCATTGAGGATGTCCGTTATAGTCGAGATGTTGCTGAAGGAGAACAGGATTTAGATCGCGATGGTCTCCCTGAATTACTCGTTGCCGGAAGGGGTGACCTGAACTGGAACTCGCTCTTCATTTTTGAATTGGATACCAGTGCTGCAGATATCAGTTTTAACCTCGTCAGTGAATTAGACGTTGAAGAAGTCGCTGGTTTCACTTCTGAGGGCGGTACCGATTTGAAATCAATCCAAGCCGAGGATGTAGATGCTGATGGTGTAACTGAGATGATCCTCTTTGATGGTGGTGGTTCGGATATCGTTGTCATTATGAGTCTGGATACACTTTCCAGTTTTGAATTTCCAAACTGGGTTGTAGAGTACACGGATGAAAGTTTTTGCTGTTCGGTCTATGGATCTGAAACCGGTGATTTTGATGCAAACGGGACCAATAATATTGCCATGATTCAATGGAATTTTAGTGAAATCCTTTTTATCGATGTTCTCGACGAAGATGAATATGAGCTGATCCAATTTGTTGAGGGAGTATCAACCTATGATGCCGGATCCTTAAGATCAATGCGCTCTGGTGACCTGAACGGTGATGGTTACTCTGAAATCTACCTGGCGTCAACATCGGGTACAGTTTTACTCTATGATGTTGGTGAAGATCTTGCTGATTTTGATGGAACAACTGACGTATATACAATCTTTGATGGTATTGAAGCTGGTTGGGCTTTCAATGGAGCAGATCTTGGCAACACGGATATCTGGCACGGTTCCGCTGATGGTGGTGATTATATCATCACTGCTGATTCATCAGCCCTACTTGATCTAGAGTATGATGGAGTTGGCGACATAACCGACGCCGCTTCCTGGACTGCATACACAATTCCAACAAATGTTGCTACCTGGCAGGATGTTGCTCTGGGTGAATTTGATTATGATGGTCTGGACGAGATTTTTGCAGTTACAACTGAAGCTCCCCTGGCCATGATTTATGAACACGATGGTTGGAATGAAGTTGCTGATGTTGATGTTCGTCCATTTATGGCAGACGACGAGACAACTCCCGGCTGGCAGACACGAGGTGTTCAAGCTGGTAGTGATATCGATGGTGACGGTCGTCAGGAAGTAATCATCACTGATTATGCCGTACACGGTGTGCACGTCTATGAAGTTGCCGGAGATAACACTCTGGAGTGGATGGTCACTTTGCAGGATGATTCTTCTGATGGCGGTTCCACACCTAGACATTGTGTCATTTCCGATCTGGATGGCAATGGTCAGGAAGAAATCAGCTGGCTTCAGCACTATTCTGGTGGCAGCGGCAACAATGGTCTGATGGCCTGGGAATGGGATGGCGTTGTCGGTAGCGATAACTACACGATGTACTCAATTCCAGTTATGGCCGGTGGTGTAGAATTTGACCGTTATTATGGGGATCGCATGGTGAGTGTTGGTGATCCTGATAGTGATGGACAGCAGGAAGTGATGATCTCGAATAATGGTTCAGATCACGCATTCGATATCTTTATGATCGCTCATGTTGAAGGCACCTTTGAAAGTGGATTTTATTCACTGGTAGAAGAATATTCCATCGACCAGAATGATGCTGCTTTTGGTGGATTACCTGGTTATGGTCAAGCCAATGTGACTGATCTTGATGGTGATGGCGACAAAGAAGTTTGTTTCTTTGCCTGGGATCACACGACATTGCTTGTTGTTGAAGCTATTGATACAGACGATTATGAACTCCAGAGTTCAACCATGCTTGATTCAGCTCTGACCGATAAAGTTGTTTATGGCACCACTTTCGTATCCGATATTGATGGTGATGGCGTAGATGAGATTTACGGCGGTATGTATCCTAACGGTTGGGTATGGGGTGTTACTGGTGGTGATGATGTTGCTGACATTAGTTTCGATAATGGCAATGTTACCATTATCTCCGAATTTGGTGCTGCATGGGATCTCACCGGTGGTGATGGCGATAATGATGGCGTTGACGAACTCTATACCGTTGATTACACACATGGCCGTATCTATGAATGGGATTATGAAGGCGGCGTCTGGGATATGTCGGTTGTCACAAATTGGGATCAAACCATGGGTGGTTTTTCTCTCGATTTTGCCGATGATCTTGATGGCGATGGACATCCTGAACTTGTTCAGGGCTTCCTTGAACCTCCCTTCAGCAGTGGTAACACCTATGGATATGTCTTCTCAGTTTCTGAAATCGGTGGACTTACCGGTGTAGATCAGAACTGGACGGTGGTTACTCCTGCTGATTACAAGCTTGAGCAGAATTATCCCAACCCCTTCAACCCAAGTACAACAATCGAATTCACGCTGCCATTGGCGAAAGACAATGTCAACCTGATTGTTTACAATATGCTTGGTCAAGAAGTGATTCGTTTGGCTGATAATGCTTCCTACGGTCCTGGTACACACAGTGTTACCTGGAATAGCCTGAACGCAAATGGAACACCAGCTGCTGCTGGTCTCTATATTTATGAGCTGCGTTCTGGGAACGTATCCAAAACAGCAAAGATGACTCTGATCAAATAACAACGCGAGTCAATTTGATATCAAAGAGACCTCCCATTCGGGAGGTCTCTTTTTTTATATACGCTGGGGTATGCTTATTCCTCGGCTCTCAATTACCCCGTGTTTTAACGCGGGGGTAACCACCAAAGACAATCACAGGGTTTCAGCCCCACAACTGGCGGTGAGGGTTCGGACACTCAGGTCTGAAACCCATTTTTTTAATATGTATTCATCACGCCCAACTTGAAAGCCGGGGTTCTCAATCACCCCGCGTTTTGAGGCGGGGGTATGCTAACTCGTCCAAATCAGCGTAGCGCATGTTTGAAATAAATTGGATCAATAGGTTTTACTCTACCGGAGTTCGAATTAACTTATTACCGAAACAAAATTAGAATATCAAAAAATATGCACTATTCACAATTATCGGACACTGTTCCAGTCGACCTTGGGAAGTAGTTTGTATGTCATGGGAGACTACAATATGGAAAGGATATAATTAACATATCACCACCCTGAGACTTCAGGCGAATGAGTAGCGATGATCCACACATATATATCATTTCGTCTGTCTCACCAAACATTAAATCAGCAGAGGGCTTAAACCATGGCATGGACATTTAAATTTGAATTGGATAAGTACGAAGTCGAAGATTTAAAAATTATTTTAGAAAAATTAAAAAAGCGTGATATTAAGAAGGCCGAAATCTCCGTAAGTGGAGATGTTCGAAAACTTGCTACAAATATGCTGAAAGCCGTATATGATCAGGAAGACTTTTTCAAGGATGATCGCTGGTAAATAAGGTCATCGCAGGGGGACTGAGTATCACTAGCTTTAACTTGAAAGGATCCCAAATGAATCCCTTAGCACTCATTTTCAGAAATCCTTTTGCCAGGATATTGATATTGACCATAGCTGTATCTGCCTATGCCGCAAGTGGCAGTTCAGAAGCGGGGATCAGTTGGGGCTTTTTGATCATGTGGCTCATGGGAGGGCTCTCCTTATTCCTCATTGGTATGGAAAAGATGAGTACAGGTTTAAAGCTCGCAGCCGGCGACAAGATGCGCAATATCTTGTCAATTTTAACTAAAAATCGAGTGATGGGTATGGCCGTTGGTGCTTTTGTAACCATGATTATACAGAGTTCCAGCGCAACCACAGTCATGCTTGTAAGTTTTGTCCAGGCCCAACTCATGACTTTTGTTCAATCTTTGGGAGTTATTCTAGGTGCTGATATTGGAACGACGATCACAGCTCAATTGATAGCTTTCAAACTTACCGATTATGCACTTTTAATGATCTCAATTGGCTTTTTACTCAATGCTTTTTCCAAGTCAGAGAACCAAAAGAATATTGGAGATGCAATCCTTGGATTTGGGATACTGTTTTTCGGTATGAAGCTCATGTCAGATGCCATGAAACCTTTGAGCAGCTATCCTGCACTTATCGAAGTATTGAGAAATTTGGAGAATCCACTTCTCGGTGTACTAGCAGGAACCGTATTTACAGCGCTAATCCAGAGTAGCAGCGCGTTTACTGGTATCATCATTGTTTTAGCCCAACAGGGTCTGATTTCATTGGATGCAGGAATTCCAATGGTGATGGGTGCCAATATCGGGACCTGTGTAACCGCTGGTCTGGCTGCCATAGGAGCAACCCGAGAGGCAAAAAGAGTTGCCATGGCTCACGTCATATTCAAAGTATCAGGAGTCATCTTATTCATCTTTTGGATACCCAGTTTCGCTGATCTAATTCGCTCTATTTCACCTGTTGGAGATGGGGTAGGCATAGCAAAAATGGCTGCTGAAACACCACGCCAAATTGCCAATGCCCACACCGTCTTTAACATCTCACTGGCTTTTGTTTTCCTGCCGTTCACCCAATTGATCTCAAAATTCATTTTTTATATCTATCCAGAAAGAATTCAAGAGAGGGGTATTGCTCCCAGCACAAAGTATATCAATGATGTTGCTCTGGGCACACCATCGCTGGCCCTTGATCTGGCGCGATCAGAAATCTCCCGCATGGCTAAAATATTGGGCAAAATGGTTAAAAGTATCATTCGACCCTTCTTTACAGATGAACCCGGCATGGATGAATTTGAATCGAAACTCACCTTTGCTGAAGGTATAGAAAGGCGAGAGGGCAAGATTGACTATCTCGATCATAAAATCACAAAATTTCTTTTAAATCTTAGTCAGAAAGAAATCACGGATCAACAGGCGAATGAGATTTTTGCCATGGTTTCGGTTGTTAGCCACCTTGAAAGTATTGGGGACATCGTTAATAACAATATGCTGCCCCTGATCGCAAGAAAACAGGCTCTGAAGCTCGATTTCTCAAAAGAGGGTAAGGAAGAGCTTGAAGTCTATCATCAGAAGGTTCTCCGTCAAATTTACCGGCTGCGGGATTCTTTTTCAGAAATGGACCCAGAACGAGCAAAGAAGATCATGAAAAAGCAACAGAAGTATAGTGACCTGGAAGCCAAATATACTGTTTTCCATCTAGCTCGAGTACAAGAATCACGAGATGCATCCGTCAAAACTCATGAGATTCATATGGAATTGCTGGATATGATGAAAAACGTGAATGTCTATACAGGCGATATTGGGAAAATCATTTTCAATCTTGCCCACAATGATGAGGAGGGTTAATCTCACGATGGTTCTGCCAGTGATCCTATTAATAATCGGAAATCGTAGGTAGATATTCTTAAGAGAGGATTAATGGTAAATCTGGATTATTTTCAAATACTGAAATTTGGAATATGTCCTATGTTCATATGCACATTGCCGAAAATGATTAACATCAAATGATGAATCAAACTAATTCAAATCAGATTGTCCCACGTTGGGAGTGGAGAACATTTGGTCAAGATTTCGGTGAGGCTGAGGAAAAGATCAAAGCCCACAAATGTATTCGCACATTGGAAAGCAATGAAATTTATATCCTTTCAAAGAAAAGTGATCAGAATATTAAGATCCGAGATTTGTTTATAGATATCAAAGTGTGCCAGGAGATCAATAGCGACAAACTTGAACGATGGATTCCTCTTATGAAAGCTGGATTTCCAATTTCGACTCTGCAGTTACGCGAATTATGTAGGATTGCTAACATAGAATCCCGTGAATCATTAGCCAGTTTAAGTTTTGAAGAGTTTATTGTCAATTTTGTTTATCCACACCCCGATCTGACCTCTGTAGGTGTTTATAAAAAAAGATATGGATATCTCATCGATGGTGCCACAGTAGAGTTGGCAAACCTCGAAATTAATGGGACTGCAACCAGAACCGCTGCGGTTGAAGAGGTGGATCCCGATCTGGTATTGAATACGGTAAATACTCTCGGTCTCAGTGAATTTGAAAATATAAATTATATCAAAGCCATGCATCGTATGCTCGGGTTCGAGGAGTAGCTCATGGCACGAGAGATCGAACGGAAATTCCTTGTTCTAAATACAAGTTATCAAGACCTTGCCGCAGGTTCCCATTATCAGCAGGGCTATCTTAATAGTCATAAGCAGCGAGTGGTTCGTGTACGCCTGAGTGATAATTCCGGACAATTAACTGTGAAGGGGATAACCTCTGGCGCCACCCGCCTTGAATTCGAATATAAGATACCGGTAGCAGAAGCGAAGGAGATGCTTGAAACTATATGCGAGCAACCCATCATCGATAAAACCAGGTATAAAATTCAGATCGAGGGATTTATCTGGGAGATTGATGAATTCCACGGAGAGAATGAAGGACTTATTGTGGCTGAAATTGAGTTGGACTCTGAGGACCAGAAATTTTCCAAACCGGATTGGATCGGTGAAGAAGTAACCCATGATTCGCGCTACTATAATTCAAATCTTATCTCAAATCCATTCAAGAAGTGGTAATCCAGCCTCTGATTGGGTTACAAGCCCCTGTATCGCCGCGCTCATATCATTTATCTCACTTTTCTTTATCCAAAACGTGTTTGACCAGCAGGTGGTTGGCGCTGAGGCGCATACTTCGATTGAGCAAATAATTGAACCGATCATGCAAAACCGGGTTAAATAATATATTTTACCACACAAAAATCGTATATCTCTTTAATGATATAAAGAAAATATCGGATAACGATCTCGAGCTGCAGGCTTTCCAGAAGACAATCAGGTTCAAGCTAAATTTGATTCAGACCTTATCAGTTTGGCATTAAGAATCGATAGGATTAGTTTAAGTTGTGGCCAAGCTGCCGATCGGGTCAAAAGTGATATAGGTCTTGGATCCAAAAGGGGGAGCAAATGGCTGAGTGTGGGACGAGGGAGTATGAGCCCCTGCATTATTTAAGGAGAATTCAGTGAGATTGGTAACATTGTTAATTTTGAGCCTTGCCATCGTTGCGTGTAATACCAGCGATCCGAATGAACCTGTGATTGAGACCGGTGCCTTGCTTATCAATGAGTTCCTTGCCAGCAACACTTCCACAAACGAGGATGAGAACGGCGAGTTTGATGATTGGGTCGAACTCTATAATGGCACTGACGCTGCGATTGATATAGCCGGAATGTATATTACAGATGACCCCACTGATAGTGTATTCTGGCAAATTCCCTATTCTGCCGCATCTATTACGACCATATCGGCTGGTGGATTTCTCCTGCTGTGGTGTGATGAGCAACCTGAACAAGGTCCTAATCACGTGGATATCAAACTCTCCAAGGACGGTGAATCAATTATTCTGATAGATTCTGATGGCATTACTGTTATTGACAGTCTTGTTTATTACGAAATGGTTACAGGCGTCTCCATGGGTCGAATTATGGATGGTGGTGAGACCTGGGGTAGCTTCTCAATCCCCACACCCGGTTTCAGCAACGAATAATGTACCGATGGTGAAACTCTTGCCTCTTCCCATTTTCTTTATTTTAGCGACCTGTGCTCTTTTTGATAGTCGGCCAAAAGACAGTGCCGAACCACTCATTCTGATCCAGGAAATTCAACTCGACATTTCAGAACCCTCAGGTCTGTCTCTTGATCCCACATCCGGATTATTATATTGTGTCAATGATCCACCCAGCAACAAAGTATTCCAAATGGATCTGGCCGGAGAGGTACAAATAATTTATGCTTTTGAAGGTGATGATCTTGAAGGGATTTGTTATGATTCTCGAGATAATTCAATGTGGGTTGTTGAAGAACGGGTGAGAGAATTAGTGCATCTTGATGAACAGGGCCATGAATTGTCTCGATCATATATCGACTTTTCTGCCCAGGAGGGTAATAATGGGCTAGAAGGAATTTGTCTGCAGGCGGGAACGAATGATTTTTTTGCCGTAAGTGAGAAAAATCCCACAATGATCATCCAGATAGATTCCAATCTTACCATAACGTGGAGAAAGGAACTTTCTTTTGCCAGTGACTTCTCTGCTATTTGTCCGGGGAGAAATCAGAACGAATACATTATCCTTAGCCATGAGGACCAACATTTATATGAATGGTCTAAGGCTGCTGGACTTATTTCAACATACCGTTTTGACGTGAAACAAGCAGAGGGAGTCGCTTATGATTCCACAAGTGAACTCATATATATTGTCTGTGATGCAGAATCAAAGCTATACACCTACAAGTTTCCAGCCCTTAATGATTCAGATAATTGAATGGAGAAAAGTGTTCTAATTTCTGCTTGTCTGGTTGGAGAATCCTGTCGCTACGATGGTCAGGGTAAATTATCCAACGATCTTCTGGAGCTACTCCAGGGAACAAAATTGTTTGCAGTTTGCCCTGAAGTTGAGGGAGGGCTACCCATCCCGCGACCCCCAGCCGAAATTAAGGGCGAAAAGGTTATCCGCGCAAATGCTGAAGACGTGACCCCTCAATTTAAAGCCGGTGCCAAAGCGGGTCTGGAATTGGCCCTGAAGGAGCAGGTCTCCATGGCAATTCTTAAAAGTCGCAGCCCGGCCTGCGGCTGTGGTCAGATCTATGATGGATCATTTTCAGGAGTTTTGATCAAGGGTGATGGTATTCTCACCCGTGAACTTAAAGCAATGGGTATTGAATGCATTTCAGATGAGGAATTCCTGAACAGTTCACGCTAACAATTCCTACACAGTAACGTTTATGGTGCAAGTCAACTGAATTTACAACGAACAATTCGCCCCCATTACCTTGCAC
>JABMPR010000147.1 GCA_013202895.1 bacterium
GTAGAGGAAATCGTTAATGAATACAACATTACCCTTGGTTTCCCAGTATTAATCAAAGATTCTCAATTTCCTAAAATACTTCGGGATATGGCCCAGGATAAGGTAATTGGCATTAAACATGTTAAAGGTACAATTTGTGGTGATACCGCTACCCCGCTGAATGACCGGGAACTGATGGAAGCTATCATTGCAAAACCTTGGGAAACCCAAACTATTGAAACCAGTCGGAAAGAAACCGGTATCGGTCCAACGGGTGATTTCCCTGAAATTCCTTCTGAAACGGGAGACATTGGTTTCCCGGATTTCGGAATTAAAGTGGAAACTATCACTACACCACATTCACTATCAAAGAACGAATTAAAACAATCTGTAGCCAGTAGGTTACTTGATCGTGAAAACGACACAATTCATAAGGTGATCGTGCGTGTGTTCTTCGAAAAAGAAACGGGAGAATTATCCAACTTTGATGCTGCATTGCGTGGTGGGCTGACTGGGGCAGGGAAGCTAACTACCGAAATTACGATTGAGAAAAAAGGATCATTCACAAAAGCTGCCGTGGAAGATATCCTGGATAGACTACCTTCATATACAGAAAATGCTTTTTACACCTGTGAATTTGCTGTTGTAAAAAGCGAAGTGAACAAGGAGGTGTGAGATCGTTACCTTCTCTGACATTGTAGACCATTTAACAAAACCCGGGGAACGGCTACCCGGAATTATTTCCTGGCTTACGGATGATATTTGGACATCAAAAAGGCTTAGTGAGTTAGGGCCTATTGAGTACCTTAAAAAGGGCGAAAAGGAAGTTTGCCGGATTGAAGATCAAGTCTATAGTTATGCGTCACGAGTATACAACGAGTTAGCTACCCCTAATACCAAGACTCTTTTAGAGCTCCTTAAATCGAAAAACAATCTTGCAGTTATTGTTCTGGATGGGCTTTCACTACGGGAAGTCCCCATACTTTTGGAATTAGCCGGGAGTACAGGATACAATGCCGATTCGTTTTCTACAAGTAGAGCAGCTTTACCATCAGAGACGATGGATTTTGTTTCGGCACAACTTGGCTTAAATGGTGTTGCCCCATCACAATTACCCAGCCGAAAAGAATTAAAAGCCGAAAACATTGCCGTATTCTATCTTAATAGCGAAACCAACTGGATTTCGGCTCCTGGCAATGATAAAAATATACTTATCTGGTCTTCATTTCCAGACAATACCTACAGCGATAGCGGCGCCCGATTTGCATCACACTTTGAACATATTGCCGCACGCATGAAAAATATATGGATGAGTACCGTCCAGCAGATTCCATCAGGATATCAAATCGTTATTACCTCCGACCATGGTTATATCTTTTTTGACAGCGGAACCAGCTTCGATTTGAACAGCAGCGACAAGCAGGAATTGAACCGGTTTTTCGGTAATGATCGGTATAAAAAAGTTGAACCCGGGGTACCGATTCCTGATTCAAAATACATTCACTGTTTAGACGGGCAGGACATAGTTATGATAAAAGGCCGGGTAAGAACTGCCGGTACCGGTAAGGCCGCATCTATTAAGTATAAACACGGCGGGTTATCACTCATGGAGATGGTAACACCATGGCTTGAACTGATAAAGGTTTAAAAATGACAGACAAAAAGATCGAAAAAAAAATTACAAAACGAGCGATTGAGGAGTCTTTCCCAATAGTGGAAGTGAACCGATTGGCTGAACCGGAGCGGAATGCCTTCAAACCCATTTACCAGATGCATAAGTGGTGGGCACGTCGGGCTTCTTCTGTCTTTCGTGCTATACTATTGGGAGCCATGAAGCCAGCCGGTACGGACATTATGAAAGAATTCTACAAAGATCACAGTAAAGACCCCGATACCAATGGTGTGACTGTACTTGACCCCTTTATGGGCGGTGGCACAACCATAGTTGAAGCCCTTCGCCTGGGAGCCAAAGTTATTGGCATTGATCTGAATCCTGTGGCGTGGTTTATTGTGAAAACAGAAGTTGAACCGGTGGATATTGATGAATTAAAAGCTGCCTTTGAACGACTGGCAAAACGTAAAACACTTTCAGGCAAACCACTCAAAGAAGAACTATTAAGCTATTACAAAACCACCTGTCCCTGCTGTAAGAATGAAGCCGATTCCGTTTACACTTTTTGGGTGAAGTCTGCCATTTGCACCAACCCAAACTGCAAAGAGCAGGTACCGCTGTTTAAGAATTACATCATTGCCCAGAAATCCCCCTCAATTCGTTATTACAAAGATTGTGAATGCAAGACCTGTAAAACCAAATTTGACTGGGAAATCAATGCCGCCACGTTAATGCCCTTTGGAAACTTGACCATTGATGGTCGTAAATCCGGTGGTGAAGGCCGTATGCATGCACGATGGACTTATGCGCCTGAAGATGGTTCACCGCCTTGCCCCAAGTGTGGCGTTGAAAACCAACCAATAACAGACGGAAACAAACAGCGGAAAAAGGTACCGGTTCATATTCTACTATGTCCGGAGTGCTATGAAGTATGGCAGTATCGGGGTGAGTTAGCGGAAGAAGTAAGTTGCCCCACATGCAGGCATACTTATGATCCTCTGGTTGGAAATATCCCTAATTCCGGGAAGTTTACTTGCCAGGCTTGCGGCACAACCGACAATATTATTCATTCTATCAGACGCTTACCTGAAAAGCAGTTATTACCCACAAGACCTTATGCCATTGAAGGGTATTGTAATAATTGTAACGGTGCAACAACATTGAAAATTGACCAGCAAATTGATCTTTATTCTAAAATCGAACAAAAAACCAGGGATGAGGACTTAGGTCATGACTGTGAACTAAATAAGAACAACGGCAAGTTTTTCAAGAAGTTCGATGAGAAAGACCAGGCACTATGGCAGGAAGTGGAAACGAAGTGGAATTCATTGAAAGATAAACTCCCTTATCCCAAATCAAAAGTGCCACATGGAGAAAAAACAAAATCAGGACTCATTGCTCATCACTACATATATTGGTGGCAAATGTTCAATCCCCGGCAGTTACTGGCTCTGTCAACACTGCTTAAAGCCATTGACCAGGAAGAAAAACAGATACTGAAGGAGATGTTATTGAGTGCGCTGTACAGTGCATTAGAAACGAGCAATTCGTTTACTCGTTACCATTCAACTCGGTTTTTATCTGCTGGAATTTTTGCAAGACATGATTATCAGCCTAAAGTCACCATTTGTGAAAATAATTTGTGGGGAACTGAATATGGTAATCAAACTTTCAAAAACACTTTTAATAAGGTAATTGCAGCAAAATCATTTGGACTTGACCCGTATGATTTAAAACAACCCAAATCAGTAAAAATTTATCAAGACAAGATACGTAGTGATTTCCATTTAGAATGTAAGAATTCAGAACAGTTGGCGGGTCTTAATAATAAATCTATAGATATAGTTATAACTGATCCGCCTTATGGAGGTAATGTAAATTATTCTGAATTGGCCGATTTCTTTTATGTCTGGATTAGATTAATTCTGGCTAGATCATATGCAGTATTTACCCCTGAAATTACTGATAAAGCAGACGAAGTTATTGAGAATCCGACAAGGGGCAAAACTGCAAAAGACTTTGAAGAAGGATTGACCAATGTATTTCGTGAGGCTAATCGAGTATTGAAAAATGATGGTTTAATGGCATTTACATTTCATCATAAATCAGGCGATACCTGGGAAGTATTACTGGAATCAATTATGAATTCAGGTTTTTATCTCGAAGCCGTGTACCCCATACATGGTGAAGCAGAAAACACCCTTCATCTCATGGGTAAATCAAATATTTCATATGATCTAATTCATGTGTGTAAAAAACTATTAATTAAACCGTCTAGAACAAAAAGTTGGGCCGGAGTCAGAAGAGAAATCAGAAGATTAGCAAAAGATGAGATTGCAAAAATTGAGAAGGGACGATATGGCAAAGGGCTAAACCCAGAAGACATTCAGATAGTACTCATCGGTAAATGTCTTGAGCAGTACAGCAAGAACTATGGCTTTATAGTTGATCATGAAGAACATCCGGTATCATTACACCAGGCTCTTTTGGATATCAGTGAAATGGTTGTGGGTTTGATGGCAAAAGAAAGTCCCTTTCCTAGTGAACTGGAAGATTTTATTGATGCACAGAGTAAGGTGTATATACGGTATTTAGCGGCTAACAAAGAAATCCAGAGTGACTCCGTTTACAAATATACCCGCGGCACTTTAGAAGTAGATGATTTGATGAAAGCAGGGCTGGTTGTTAGGGGCAGGGCAAAACGGGGTCGTACGTTTGAAATAAAAGGATACAGCGAAAGATATACGGATTTGTTACGATCATTAGCGCCGGATAAGCTGCCAATCGAAGATAACCAGGAAACTATATTTCCGGTAGAAGAAATCCGCACAGCCCAAGAGACGGATTACTTTATTGATAAGATCCATTTTCTAACCGGTTTAGTGGCGAATCATGAAAATGTCTTTGCCTGGATTCAGAAGTGGGACAGGCACATTCCTCAAATCCAAGCAGCTTTGAAATACATGATTGAAAATGATGCCAGAGATAAAGACCTGTTGGTCAAACTAAGCGGGCTAGTTACTGAAGATTTGTTCATCAGTCAGGGCAAGGAGTAGGTATGTCGGGATACACTATTTTAGAACACAGAATTACCAATCTTGCCAAGCAGGATGGATATAAAGTCAGCGATAACACGATAGATATTTTGGATTTTATTCGGGAGATCAAAGAAGATCCTTTCCCCTTTAATTTTGGCGTAGAAGTAGCTGTTGAAGGGTTGGATAAACTTCTGTTTGATGCAGGTAAAGAGGTTCAGAAAATAGCAACTACGATCAGACATGAATTGACTTCAAAGGCAGGGATTATAGATAGTCAAAAACTAACGGTATGTATTATTATACTCGGGAAGTTGAAATATGGGGCGTATCTGACTGTTGAACATGCTGGAAAAGATATTCCTTTGAATCTCATCTTTAATACGGTAAACCGATTTGATGTCGGCACTAACGACGTTATTTACACAACCAATGCAAACTTATCAGGATGATATGGCACAATATTCAACAATAGAAGAAAGACAATCAATCAGGATCCATGGCAAACCCCAGTGGGGAGTTGGTGAAGTAATCCGTGAATTCACCAGGGGTGGTATTACCCAATTGGAGGTTGTCTTCAATACAATGGAAGGTCGTCAATTAAGAACTGTTCCAAAAGATAAAACTGAAGTTATTGCCGACATCTGGACAAGACTTGAAAAAGGTGACTATGACAGTCCCAAAGATTTCCTACTGAAGCAACTGGCGATTCAATTTCCATTACAGAATAAGGGTGGGGAGCTTTCCAATACCCGTACTGATCTGCTTCCCCATCAGATATTATTAACTCACCGGGTCGTTTTTGCAGAGAGAAGGCACTTTTTAATTGCTGATGAAGTGGGATTAGGAAAAACAATTGAAACGGGGATGATCATTCGTGAATTGTTATCCCGCAATAAAGGTAAAAGAGAGCTTCGAATATTAATTGTTTGTCCAGCCGGTCTTACTGTCAACTGGCAGGACGAAATGCGGGATGCTTTCCGGATTCATTTTGACGTATTGGGTAGAGATTTTATTGCCACCAACCCATTAGCCTGGGAGAACCACGATAAGGTAATTGCTTCGATTGATACAATCAAACAACCGCACCACAAAAACCGTTTATTAAACGGCCCCAGCTGGGATATCGCTATTTTTGATGAAGCTCACCATCTATCGAGAAAGCAGTACTCCGGGGGCAGAATTGAATCCACGCAAAACTTTCAATTTGCTGAAGCTTTGCGAACCCACACTGAAGACTTGTTATTTCTGACTGCTACGCCACACCAGGGTGATCGGTTTCAATTCTGGTCGCTTATTCAGCTTCTGGATGATCAACTTTTTGAAGGACCTGAAGATTTATTGGATCATAAAGGGCTGTTGAACCGGGTCATGATCCGAAGGAATAAAAAGGAAGTGACGGATGCCAATGGAGATCCAATTTTCATGCGCCGGCAGGTGCAAACGCAGTCCTTCCAGATGTCTATGCAGGAATATCGGTTTTATCAGCAGTTGAATCAATACCTTGAAGAAGGTTATGGCGCAGCAGGTATTGATCAAACCAAGACGACATCGAATCAACGGGCCATGGGTTTTGTCATGACGACATTTCAAAAGATTATGGCCTCGAGTCTATTCGCAATACGGCAGGCTTTACACCGCAGGTTATTGGGTCTTTTAGCAAGGGCACAGATTACTCTGGAACATCGTCTTGATCGAAAGCCTGGAGATGCAAAGATCGCACAGGAAATAGTCCGCAAAACAGAGGAAATGCGCAAGCTTGTCGTAACAATACTGAAGATACAACCTTCCGTGACATGGAAAGAAGAAGCCGACCGGTATATTACACAGGTCAGGCAATCCATCGCCAGTCGTGGAAGCCGCTCTGAAATAACCCAATGGGCTTTGGAAGATATGGAGCAGGATGATAGTGTTATGATAGGTCAGGCACAAATCCCCAATGAAATAGAAAAGTTGAGAAGGCTGATTGATTCGGTACCGAATGTAACTGACAGGAAATTTGATACACTTGTGCGTGCGGTTGAATCCATTAGACGTGAAAATCCCGGAGAAAAATTCGTGATTTTCACCCAATATTTAGAAACGCAGAAATTCTTGGTTGAGAAACTTGGTGAGATTTATAACCCAAAGGAGATTACCGT
The DNA here is from genome assembly GCA_013202895.1 of bacterium. Taxonomy (GTDB): domain Bacteria; phylum Fidelibacterota; class UBA8477; order UBA8477; family JABMPR01; genus JABMPR01. The sequence continues at coordinate 6,768 of JABMPR010000147.1, forward strand.
AATTAGAGGTGGAAGTCTTGATGACAAAATAGCGGCGAAGGAAGCATTTTGGGATGATGAGGGGCCACACTTCTTGATTAGCACTTCGGCTGGTGGAGAAGGGATTAATCTTCAGAACTGTAGCGTGCTGTTTAACTATGATCTTCCCTGGAATCCGATGGCGGTTGAACAAAGGATTGGAAGGATTCATCGTTATGGACAGCAAGAAACTGTTCAAGTCTATAATCTTGTTGCCGAAGGTACCGTAGAAGATCGAGTCTATTCTATTCTGGAAAATAAACTATCAGAAATTGCACAATCGATAGGAAAAGTAGATTCTATTACTGGAGATGTAAATGAGGATTTCCGATCCGAAATACTGGGGTTAATGAGTTCGTTGACGAATTACCAGGATTTATATCGTCGAGCTCTTGTTTATAAAGATTATAAACGAACCGAAGCAGAGATAGCAGAAGCGATGAAAAATGCACGGGAAGCGACAGATGCCTTGAAAGAATTAGCGCAAGATATGGATACGTTTAATCTTGAACACTATCGGGAATTAAAAGGATGTTTTCATCCGGCTGATCTAAAGAATTATTGTGGTTTGGCCATCATTCATCTCGGAGGAATGTTTGTAGACGAAGGTGACTTTTGCAAAATACAAGTACCCGACCAATTAATGCCATTTCCGAATGTGTCGGCTTTATATGAAAAGGCAACATTTGATAGGAGTGTGGCCATGCGTTCACGACAAGCTGAATTTATGGGATTGGGACATCCATTAATTGATGCAATTATTGAATATTTTAGTACCAGAGAAAAAGGTGTTATTGCTCAATTGAATTCCCACCCGATGAATATACAGATAAGAATAGAGGTTGAAGTGGGGTTGGATGACGATGATTCGGTGAGGTTTTATCATATAGTCAGCTTTGACGAGGAAGGAAATGTTATTAATCTGCCACCGGATGTTGATTTGAATTATATCAAGCGGATCCCCAAAACACCAGGAATTGGTATATTTGGAAGCAGAATAAAACTGATTAGACAAAGGCTGGAA
>JABMPR010000148.1 GCA_013202895.1 bacterium
ACCCACGGCACAGCATATTCAAAGAGGTAATACCAGTAGGCTTGATCCACCCACTGATCGAGCTGTGCTTCAGTAATCTGATTTTCATCCGCCATGAGAGCTGCTAGATACATGGCGTCTGAATTGCCTGTTGCATAAAGCTCAAGAGAAAGCTCATGATTTTTTTTGGTTTTCTTAAGAATCTTTTTCGAGTCAGCAACTTTGACGCCAAAAAAGGGTTCTCGGGCGCCATGCTTTATGAGGGTGCTCTTGGTCCTTTCGTCAGCGTATGATTCTAATTCCTTTAGGACTTCATTTGTATTCATCTAAATGTGCCTCCTTGACAAACTATAGGTGACATATTATGTCTTGTAATGTCCACTTTCGCTAATCATTATTCAACTTGTCCGCAAATTTGCAGTTGATTTTTTGCGAAAAACTGATACAAAACCGGAGCTTTATAGCTACTTGTTTTATTAAATTAATTAATCGATTCTCGACATTTCTGTAAAAGAACGAACACCAGGGCGCTCATAAATGGCGGTCATGCTGCCATCTAAATTGATTTCGTAGGTGATGGTTTGGTTGCGTCCACTTGCTCTGAGGACCAATCTTTCATCCTCGAACTCACCCTTGAACCGCTCCCACCCCGGTTCCATAATATTCCACTGATACGCCACCCCCCAGGCATAAATCGCTTCTACCTCCTTGCTGCTCTTAATTTTTTCTACCACCAGTAAATGATCAAGAATGCCATCGCTGACACCATACCATTTCCCAGAATATCTCGCCAGAGAATCGGGAATTTCGGAATCTGGTTTAACTATTTTTGTATCCTCTGGCAAAACTGCGGATACATCAAGGGCTTTTAACATTTCCTTGTAACTACTCGTATATTTGAATTGATAGGCGTTTGGGTCCTTCAGCCATTTAAGGACTTCTTCTACTGGCTCTCTCGTATCCAGCCAGTAATCTGGTAAGTATCCTACACACTCCTCCAGTCCAGGTATAAAAATGAGTTGACGGGGAAGATTGAGAAGCAGGTTTGAATACGGCAGATAATACTCACAGGTGCTTGAAAACTGTGCTACACCTCCTGTGTTTTCACCAATTACTATTGTGTTTTTTATGGATTGTGAAGAACCAACCATGTTTTCACCAGCAGATAAAACACGTCTGTTTGTCAGCAGTATAAACTTACCCGTGTATGTACCTGGTGTCTTTTTGTTTTCCGTTCTGCTAAACTGCCAGTTTTTTACTGGGGTTCTTCGATAATCGTCAAATTTGTCGCTATATCTTAAGACCAAGTCTTTTAATTCCGGGGAAATATCCGATTGAGTACTCAAATCAAACCCTGCATAATACTCTGTTATGGCTGGGGAGGTGAGCTCCCCCCATTGCGTTTCCCACTGCACTGCTCCATTCAAATTCCTGATAAAGGTCTGGGGGAAAACGGATGAGCCGCCTCCGTTATTAAACAAGTTTACTATAATCACATCTTCGTTTTGTAGTGTTTCTCCTGCCTGCATAAAACTTTGCATTTGAGGATACAGCACATCTCTGAACCCAGTCACCCTCACGACAGGGATATTATCTATTCGATTAATGAAAAAGGGGGTTGGATCCTCAAATCTAGCATACATCAGACGACTTTTATGAAGGGGGACTTGAACCAATTTCTGATCAAAGGCGAGATCTATGGAGTTAATCATGTCATACGAAAAAACGCCTATGAAGTATTGAAGCTTATCTGCTGCAGAAAGTGTTTTGAATAGATACTCTTCTTTTCTCTCCTGGGTGAAGATCGCTCCTTTTTTTACACCATCGTTTTGAGAATCAATCACCAGATACTGATCAGAATCGGTTTTTTCTACAAGAAGATCACTAAAATATACTGCTTTATGCCTGTAGGCCATGTGATAGCCAGTGCCGATAAAAGAGATATGGCCGTCAGAAATTTGACTCAATATTTTGGCTATCTGATTTTCAAAATCATAAGTATTTAGCCTTTCATTTTTGGCAACAAATCGTCTGAGGCTTTTGAGGTAAGCGTCAAAATCAACACCACGATGCTTCCAATACTCAAAACCAGAATAAGACGTGCTTATTAAATATTCCAGCATCTCAATATCAATCAAGGCTTCCATGGCTGTGATTGAATCAGGAATTTCTACAGACTTGTTTCCATCACGAAGCGTTAGCGCTTTATACGCCACCGCAGAGGTTTTTTGGCTTATGAATGGTTGAAATATTTCCGGGATATCCTGGTGGCTAATATTGCCATTGCAGGAGCAAAGAATAAGGCTCACTCCAATCAGGGACACAATAACAGACAGCTTTAGATTACGATTTGTGCTCAGCCAAATCCATTTATAAATAGTGTTTACGCTTCGTTGGAAAACCACTTGAATCCCCCAGACGGTAAAAAGGTTCTGATGGTTTAACTATATAAGATTTTTCACAATATAATAGAAAATAATCACCTAACTCTTAAAGATTGATCCGATTAATGCTTTGAAAAACGCCAGTCTATAATTCTACGGTTTTCTTATCGATATTGATGTCAGGGGTGCTTGCTTGATCACTTTATATTTATTTTTAGTTCTTTTGTAATATTGTTAGACGCGTTTCCCACATAAAGCAGGTAATCACCTTTTTCAAGATTCCATCTGGAAATGGATTCATCATAAAATGCCAGATTGTCAGTTTTGAAGGTCAGCATCACAGAGACTTTTTTTCCTTTTTCAATTTCAACTTTTCGGAAAGCTTTCAACTCCTTCAGCGCTCTTTTCACCTTCGAATTGGGCTTCCCAACATACACTTGAACCACCTCAGAGCCATTCGTATTCCCTGTATTGGCTACATCGCAGGATAGAGTTACACTGTCGCCAGCAGTATATGACGATTTATCAGTTTTTATTCGGGAGAGTTTAAACCTGGTATATGACAGACCATATCCGAAGGCATATAATGGTTTTATCTTTTGAGTGTCATGCCAGCGATATCCAACAAGAATATCCTCTTTGTAATATTGATTTGTCCCATCTCCAGGATAGGATAGTTCCCCATAATGATGAGCAGCATTATCCACCAAGATATGCGGAAATGAAAACGGTAACTTTCCTGATGGATTGACATCCCCACTAATGACATCTGCAATAGCATGGCCTGCCTCACTTCCCAGATACCAGGCCTGGATTAAGCCTTTGATCCTGGGCAACCAGGGCATCTCTACCGCATTGCCGCTGATCAAAATCACACCGATATTTCTATTGGCTTTGATCAGTTTATTGAGGAGTTCATCCTGTCCGAAGGGAAGTGCCATATCTTTACGATCACCGCCTTCACAATCCTGACCGTGATTTTTGTTCAAGCCCCCGAAATACAGCACCACATCGGCTTTTGATGCAATCCTAATGGCCGTCTTCTGAAGCGAATCCGCATCAAGTATTGATGGCATTACCTTTCCATATGCCGGAGGTCCTGAGGCATATCCCATTGAATGAAGTATTGTGGCCTGTGTAAATCTTTCCTGCAAACCCTTTAGCGGTGAGATTTCTTTTTTAGCTTTTAGCTCGGATGAACCACCACCTACTGTCATGGCCCTTGTGGCATTTTCTCCAATGACTGCTATGGTCATTTTCTTGTCTGGATTAATTGGGAAAAAGGCCTCATCGTTTTTTAGTAGAACGATACCCTCTCCAGCGACTTTACGGGCGACATCCAGGTGTTCCGGATTGTTCATCCTGCCCAGCGGACGATTCTGGCTCATATTGGTGCGGTACATCAGACGAAGAATTCTGCGCACCTTATCATCAAGCACGGCTTCTTCTATCTCGCCTTTTTCGATCAATTCACGAAATGGCTTTGCGAGATAATAATAGCTATAGGCGTTTTCTGTTGACGTGGTTAAGCCATTTGTACCGGTTCCCATTTCAATGTCTAGTCCATTCAGAGCAGCCTCGCGCGTATCATGAGCACTGCCCCAATCCGTGATCAAGACACCGTCAAACGCCCAGTCGTCCTTGAGGATTTTATTGATGAGGATTTCGTGATGGGAGCAATATTGTCCTCTGAACTGATTGTAGGATCCCATAACAGACCAAACGCCTGCTTCCTGGACTGCTGCCTTGTAGGCTGGTAGATAAATCTCATGTAAGGCTCTATCACTTACTTCAACATTGATGTGTCCTCGCCACAACTCTTGATTGTTCAAGGCATAATGTTTCAAGCAGGCAGCTACACCATTTTGCTGGACAGCCTTAATGTAGGGTACCACCATTGTTGAGGCCAAAAAGGGGTCTTCACCCATATACTCAAAGTTCCGACCGTTTAGCGGCGTACGGTAAATATTGACACCCGGTCCCAGCAAAATATCCTTTTTTCTGTAACGGGCCTCTTCTCCCAGAGCCGTCCCATATTGGCTTGAGAGTTCCGGGTTAAATGTAGCAGCAAGACAGGTTAATGCCGGGAAGGCCGTAATTGAATCATTGGTCCAGCCGGCATAGCCCCAATCGTCCCAATTTATTTCAGCTCTTACTCCGTGGGGACCATCAGACATCCATATCTCAGGAATTCCCAAACGCGGGACACCGGGTGAACTAAACTTTGATTGGGCATGTGTCATGGAGATTTTCTCTTCAAGGGTCAGCTGGGCCAAAATGCTATCAATTCTCACTTCCAGTCCCTGGGCTGTTGCTTGAGCTTCTACAGCCTTCCCCCAAATAAGGACTAAAATCACTATTCCCAGTGTGATTCTTTTCATTGGATTTTTCTCCATCGTGCTTTGTCTAAAATAGGTATAATTGATTCAATATATATCGTCAGTTTTGTCGGCTCTAACAGGGAACTGACCCTCAGAATTATTTTTTGACCAACTTGGCTACCGTCTCGATATGGGTGGTGTGGGGGAACATATCTACAGGTTGGACACTGAGAAGTTTATAATCGGTTTCACAAAAAAGTTTTAGATCTCTGGCCAGCGTGGATGGGTTACAGGAGACATAAACCAGACGTTTAGGACTCACTTTCAAAATATCATCAACGACATTCCGGTGCAAACCCGCTCGGGGTGGATCCACTACGATGACATCAGCTGCTTCAATTCTATTTGTGGACTGTGAAAGCACGTCTTTCAGGTCACCCAGGATGAATTCTACATTATCCAGACCCTGGGACCTGGCATTTCTACGCGCATTCTTTACGGCGCTGGCTATCAATTCAAAACCATAGACTTTTTTGGCTTTTTGGGCCAGGAAGAGGGCAATGGTTCCCGTACCGCAATACAGGTCATACACCACTTCACCACCCTGAAGATCCGCTCCCTTGAGCGCTTCTTCATAAAGCACCTCTGCTTGCCGGGTATTGGTCTGAAAGAAAGAATAGGGTGATATTTCAAACTCTGCCTCACCCAATCGATCACGAATAACACCTGAACCATGGAGGATTTCCTCCCGTTCGCCAATGGCAACATCGGATAAGCGCGTCGTGATGCTGTTTATCAAAGTTGTAATTTGTGGAAATGCTTCAATAATGGCTGTTTTAAATTCAACCATATGCTTTTTCTCATAAGTTTTTGTTATCAGGTTGACCATGATCTGGTCGGTATGCTCTCCATATCGCAACACCAGGTTTCTAGCCCAGCCCTCATGTGTTTTGGTGTTATAAGCCTCCCAGTTATATTTTTGTCCCCATTCAAAGACAAAATTCATAATATCATTCATAATGGGCTTCTGGAGATAACAGGTGTCCAGATGGACTATCTTATCAAAACGACCCGGGATATGCTGACCCAGCCCTAAAGGTTTGTCCTCATCATCAGGATGATTTCGCCAGGGATTCCCGGTAAATGAAAATTCCATTTTGTTGCGATAATGGAATGCCTGAGGAGAGGGCAGTGCCAGTGGAACTTCAAAATTATCAAAACCGCCTACGCGTTGGATAAGATCACGAACCTGGCGCGTTTTCTCAGCGAGTTGATCAGCATACTCCAGATTCTGGATGCGGCAGCCACCGCAAGTCCCAAAAGCCGGACACTTAGCTTCGATCTCGTTGGGTGCCTTTTCCAAAACCTCCATGGGATAAGCTTCGGCAAAACTTTTTTTCTTCTTAAAAATACGAGTCAGGACCTTTTGTCCAGGGATCACTCTTTCAACAAAAATGGCCAAACCATCAACATGGGCGACACCCTTGCCACCAAAAGCCAGGCTCTCGATAGTCAGTTCAATGTCCTGACCTTTTTTCACACTCATTTTTTCGACTTCATTCATATCATGTATTCCATTTCATTAATCGTCGCCCACAGAATAGACTGTTATGTGAGGTTCACCAAGGTGATTTGTGGTTTTCTTAGACTGGGTGTAGCACCACATTAAAATGTGGTGCTCTTATGATAAGGGGAGGTGTACTTCGTCAACGATCCCAACAATAACAGATCGGAGCGGGGCATTCGAATCAGCAACAATCTGTCGCGCACCATTGCCCTCATCCAGCATGAGGACTGTCTCCCCTACACCAGCGTCCACACGATCAATACAAATGAGATATTCGCCAGTGGGCTTCTGATAGGCATCCAGTTTGTCCACAACCAGCAGGCGCTGATTGTCATAAAAAGGATGATTAATGGTGGAATGAATGGTACCGCAAACTTTTCCGAGGATCATAAAATCGCTCTGCTACACTTTTTTTAAGATTTGGATGTCATCTACAATACCAACAATAGCGTGATCGACTGGCACAAACCAGGGATCGCAGAGTAAGGCTGCCTCGCGTGAACTTTCATAATAGATCAATTCACCTGGTCCACACATACGGGTTGGATCAGCAGATACAAAGGGATCACCATCGGGAGCTTGATATTTGTCAAGGGGCTGCACCATAAGCATCGCTACGCCTTCCAGACCGTCATAAATGGTAGCAGGCGTTAGAGTACCGATGACTTTTCCCAGCAACATCATTCACCCTGGTTCAATTGAGCCAGATCTGTTTTTGAAAAATAGCTAGATGTATTGATCTGTTCGGCCAATTCTGGATCTACACTGGGGATGATACTTTGTGACAGGATGATTTCCCGATTATCCAAAGCCTGTTCTGACAGATTCAGTGCCATTTCGACAGCCTCCACCTTGCCAGAGTAGATGGCAATGGATTTTCCCCCCAGATCATCAGCCAGACGTAGTTCTACCAACTCCACCTTGGCCCCCTTGACGGCTGCATCAGCACTCTGTAAAATGGCTGCTACCGTAGCCATCTCAATCACAGAGAGCGCTTCAGAACCACATGTTTGACGTTCACCAAGACAGGCTGCATATACACTGGGATGGATATCAGGGAGAAACACGGCATCCAGAAGGTGCTCGTGCCCCTTTGCTAATCCTTTGCTGAATGCCATTTCAACAGATGCAACCGAACCACCAAGCAGAATCAGGTATTTACCGTTGTGTACGGTTCCAGATTTTAAGATGGAAATGGGTGCTTCTTTTAACATGGCATCGGCTGTTAATATCCCACAGGGGATACTATCGAGTTCAATTAACGCAAGAGCTGGTTGTTTTTTCATTATACAATCCTGAAGTTATCGACAAGGACGCATCTGATAGGACGTACAAAGGAGTGCGGCCCTGTCATTCCATCCCCGGTTGGGCTGGCGATTGAAAAGGATGCGAAGCCTTCACCACCATAGCCTAATCCAGCTAATGATGGACCATTTTTAACAAATATACTACATCCCATAACCCGCGCCATGCGGCTCAGGTTATCAAGGTCCTTAGAGTGAATAACAGCTGTGTGGCGGAAATTATGCTCGGCTTCTTTTGCCAGATCAATGGCCTGGTTTACATTGAGCACTCGAGCCACTGGCAGCACGGGTAGCAACTGCTCGGTCCAGATCAGGGGGTGTCCTACTGACACAGGAGCAATGGCAATGCGGATATCATCTGCGACCTGCATTCCGATCTTGGATAGGATATCCTGGATGTTTTTTCCGATCATTTCTTTGTTCATAACACCGGGTTTTCGCATGCCGTTGGTCTTTTCAAAAAGCACTTTCTCGAGCTGATTCACCTCATGTGGTTTCAATACCACCGCCCCATGTCGGGTAAAAGCTGCCAGGAGTTGATCTGCAACAGATTCGACTACAAAAACTTCCTTTTCCAGCACACAGATAATTCCATTATCCATCCCGGCACCCCGCACGATATCGCGGGCAGCCTGTTCAATATTGGCAGTTTCATCAACAACAACAGGCGGATTTCCAGGACCGGCACAAATAGCTCTTTTACCGCTGGCCATAGCTGCCTTAACCACTGCTTCACCACCAGTAACAACTAAAAGGTCCACCTCCTTATGCTGCATAAGCTCGTTGGCGCTCTGGATGGTAGGGGAAGCTACCGTGGTTACCAGGTTGGGTGGTCCACCTGCTTCCATAATGGCTTCATTTAACAATTCCACATTGAGAATACTGACTTCTTTCGCCATGGGGTGGACATTAAAGACTACACCATTTCCAGCGGCCAGCATTCCGATGGTATTACAGATTATAGTAGAGGTCGGATTTGTACTGGGTGTAATAGAACCAATAACTCCATATGGAGCCCATTCTGTTAAGGTAAGTCCTCGATCACCTGATAAAGCCTTTGGTGTCAGGGCTTCAGGACCTTCCGTTTTTTCAGTGACCAGCTGGTTTTTGAGCACTTTATCCTCATAACGACCCATCTGGGTTTCATCACAGGCTTTTTTTGCCAGATCGTCAGCGTGTATTCGCATCTTGGCGCGAATGCTGGCGATAATCACAGATCTTTGCTCCAGGGTCAGCACATTCAGCGCTTCAAATGCTTTACGCGTCGCCTTTACGGCTGAATCCACAGAGCCAAAAACACCATAACGTTCAGAACCTGTCTGCCCCAGGTCCGGAACAGGGGGTGCCTGAATCTGACCCAAGGGTTGACTCGGGTTTAGTAATGATGCTACCCGATTTGCAATAAGGTCAACTTGACTATCTGTCAGTTGTGACATTGTTTACCTCCGCTGTACACATTTTCAACGTGCTTTGGCTGAATCGTCATGCTGAGCTTGTCGAAGTACGACGATTTAATTGAGCTTGGTTTGTCTTGAACCTTTCGCACTTAGACTCCGTTCAGTGTGACAGCTCAGGGAGACAACCCCTAATATCTTCGTGAGGCTGTAACACGGCCGCGGCGATCTCTGAAGAGATTGCTTCGGTCATGCTTCCCTTGCAAAGACTGAAGAGGTGGATTGCAGGGCCATAGACCTACTAATCATCCCGTCCTTTTTTGTACTTGAGCTCACCACCAATTTCCCAATTGTCCACAATCGCCATAACAACTGCGTCACAGGGACGGTTTTCGGTAACTTTTGTCTGGCGTGCAGAACTGCCACTGGCATACAGCACCATTTCTCCGGCACCGGCACCTATGGCATCTGCCGCGATGACAAAACCACCCTTGGCTTTACCCTCAATATCGACCTGCTGCAGGGTCAGAAATTTGAGTCCATCCATGCTGGACTCTTTATGACTGGCTACAACGGTCCCAACAACTTTTGCCAGGATCATAGGGTCACCTTGCGCTTAGGCTCTTTTGGCCAGTTCAGCTTTACCTTCTTTGCCACGACCAAGGGGTAAAACAGCATCCACATTGGGATGGGGACGAGCAATGATATGGACGGCAATGATCTCACCCACACGGGCTGCGCCGGCGCGACCAGCATCACAAGCAGCTTTTACAGCAGCCACGTCACCACGGATTATCACGGTCACGTATCCACCACCTGTTTTTTCATACTCAACCAATTCCACCTTGGCAGCTTTGACCATTGCATCTGCAGCTTCCACAGCTGCGGGATAACCTCTGGTTTCTAACATTCCTAAAGCATCAGACATTGTATTGCCTCCTGTTTGTTATTTCTTTTGTTAATCTTTCTCTTCATTTGACCTGAATCGTCTTGCTGAGCCTGTCGAAGTATGACGCTTCTTTCTATCCGGATCTGTTTGTCTTTAACCCTTCTCACTTCGACTCTGTTCAGTGTGACAGCCCAGGCAGACAAACCTTAACTTTATCTTCTTTTACTTTTCATCCGATGGGTTGCTGCGACCGCTTACACCATCTATTGCGGCTGAAGCTGCGCGCCAGCCCACGTCAATATCTTTCTCTTCACCACCGAGATATAAACGACCAAAACTTCCAAAGGCCCTCACCTCTAAAATATTGATATTGGCTGCTTTTTCCGCTTCATTGGCTGCCAGAGCTGCATAAGCCGCAGGCTGGACTTCCATGACATACATGGTTTCACCCGGTACGATCATGTTGCCATGACGCATGCGGTTAATGAGCTGGGTCTGGTGATCATCAATGTTACGAATGATCTGACTGGAGAATACTTTGGGTTTCCAGCGATCTTCTTCCTTTAGATCAAGCGCATCCAGAATAGCAGCGCCCGCCTGGCGTACATCCGCCTGGGAGAATGAGTGAATCTCCAGCAGTCCATACAATCTTTCAACAATCTGCATCCCGGGAGTCACATTTGTTGATTTCAATGCTATATCTGTGATTCGGTTGATTTCAATTCCTGGGGAAATTTCCACATACAGGGATGCCATACCAGCCAGAGGCAAAAAGCCAGAGGCCGTTGTTCCGATAAAAGCAGCGTGCTGAGGTTGTAGATTATCCAGCATTACATATGATCTTAGATCTGCCACAAGCTATTCTCCTATAGTGTTCATTTGTTTCAATTCGAGATCGTTATGGATCGGGCTTTTTTTACTATGGCAATTCCAGCGCTGGCGCCAATGCGAGTCGCTCCGGCATTAATCATGCTTTGGGCATCTTCATAAGATTTTATTCCACCAGCTGCTTTTACACCAATTCCTGTATTTGCTACTGTCTTGGCCATGAGAGCGACATCAGCTGCCGTGGCTCCGTGGGGTCCAAACCCAGTGGATGTTTTAACATAATCAGCTCTAGCTTTTTTCGCCAGGGTACAGGCCCGCACTTTCTCATCATCTGTAAGCAGGGCAGCTTCAATAATAACTTTGCTAATGGCACCACCATCTTCACAGGCCTCGCAAACCAAACGTATATCTCTATAGACCAATTCATCATTGCCGCTTTTAAGGGCACCCACATTGATGACCATGTCAATTTCCTGGGCGCCATCTCGAATGGCTCTCCTGGTCTCCATGGCTTTGATGGTGGGGTGGTGGGCACCAGAGGGAAAACCAACCACCGTACATACTTTTACTGTAGACCCCATGAGCTCCTGAGCAGCCAGGGGAACATAGCTGGGACTTATACATACCGTGGCAAATTTGAATTCATCAGCCTCGGCACACAGTGTTTTAATGTCATCTTCCGTGGCATCTGGCTTGAGTAAGGTATGATCAATACACTTGGCCACATCTTCTGGGACTGAGGCTGCTCCAGAGCCATCATGGACGCCAATGCGATCAACACCAAAATCCATAAATTTTCGATAGGTATCTGGTTGTCTCTCAGCACATACGCCACAATGACAGACAATATCATTATCATGGTGGTTGGGTAGCTTGATATCCAGGTATTTTTGACTGGTTTTACCTGAACTTGACTGAACCAATTCACCCACCCGCTCAGCTATCCGCAGAATATCTTCATCGGTGAGTGAAGACAGGCTCTGGTTCTCTGTTTTTTCGCTAGTTTCCATATTATCCTTCGTAGTTTGCAGATCATCGATCATAGCAACACGTTTTAAATGGCGTTCCACGGTACAATCCGTAGTAATAAATTTTTGGACAATTTGGGTTGCCAAAGAGCTGCCAATCAAGCCTGACCCAAGAGTCAGTACGTTCGCATCATTATGTTCGCGGGCATTATTGGCGCTGGATAGGTCATAACACAAAGCGGCTCGTACGCCGGGAATCTTGTTGGCAGCCATAGAAGAGCCAATTCCTGCGCCATCTACCATGACACCAAAACGGGCAGCGCCAGAGGCGACTTTGTTTGCCACTTTGGCAGCAAACACGGGATAGTCTACGGCATCCGTGGAGTCCGTTCCGCAATCTATGGTTTCATAGCCTTCCTTATTCAGGAATTTCCTGATGCCTTCCTTCAGCGGAAAACCGCCGTGGTCCGCGCCTACAGCAATAATGGGCAGTTTACTCATCTTATTCCTCGCCCAGTAATTCATTGGCAACATCTTCGTCTGTGATCAGACTGATAAAATAGCCCCCGGCTAAACCGGCTTTGATAGCCAGCGCCTTGTCTGTACCACCTGCGACGGCGATGGAGAAGGGTTTGGCTTTGAGTTCTTCCAATTCGATACCGATAGTGCGGTCATCCAATTCTGAAGAGCAGATACTTCCGTCGGCTTTAATAAGACGGGAACAGATATCCGCCACAGCACCTTGCTGGATGAGCGCCTGTACTTCCTCTTCTTCAAAATAGTCCGCCTGAACCAGCACGGATTTAGAGCCAAAGGCACCTACAGTAAAGGCAGCAATATCGGCCTCACGGGCTAATTTCAAAGTTTTTGCTATATGACGATCTGAAATGATGGCTTTTTTGAGTTCAGCTGTATCCACAATGGCGGGCAAGGGTAACAGATAGGGAATGGCGTGATAGTTCTCGCCCATACGGCCGGCAATTTCACTGGCGTATGTATCCAGCTCAGCCTTGGAGACGCCCCCGTTGAGCTGCACCACGGTCATGTTTTTCATGGCGCGTGATTTCAAATGCTCGGTGGCCGCCAGGAGGGTTGTACCCCAGGAGACACCCAAAGTTGTATTTTCTGTAAGCAATTGATCTAAAAGATTGATAAGAGCATAGCCCAGACGGGACTTAAGGACAGTGTCGTCTTTGTCAGAGGGCACTACCACGACATGCTTGAGTCCATATTTCTGGCGCAGGGCTGATTCCAGACGGGTACCGCTGGCATTGGGATCAATGATCTGGATCTTTACAATTCCTGAATCTCGGGCTTCCTGAAGCAAGCGGGACACACCGGGACGCGATACATCCAGCCTGGCCGCGATCTGGGCCTGGTTGAGATTATGCTCATAATAGAGACGGGCAGCCTCCAGCAAAAGCGGGTTTCTATCTGCAGATTGCGGTCTCATGTTACCCTGAACATATGTTCATTGTATTGTGACATGTGTTCAACCTATCTCTTTCCAGCCTATTTGTCAAGCATATTTATCATACAGCCTGCTTTTGTCCATGGGATCTCTTGTTGTGGCGGGGCGATTGGCTCCATTTAATGCAAGCCTTGATTGCTGCTGTTTCAATACTTTTTCCCAGTTGTATCAACCATAGGTACGAATAATACTGGTAAAACCCTTTCTTCTACCAGGCGATTCTTAATCTTTCGTAATAGGACTAAATCCTGGCGATAAGCCGAACCAACCGGAATGATCATCCGCCCCCCTTCTCGCAGTTGATTCTTTAAGGCCTTTGGTATCCGGGTTGGCGCACAGGTAACAATGATGGCATCAAAAGGGGCGTATTCTTTCCAGCCCTGATAACCATCCCCTATTTTTACTTTGATATTGTCATAACCCATTTCACCCAGCAGCTGTTTTGCCCTGTTACCCAATGGCGCAACAATCTCTATTGTAAAAACACTGTCACATAACTCACCCAGAATGGCAGCCTGATAACCTGAACCGGTACCAATTTCTAAAATTTTATCTGCCGCTGACAGATCCAAAACCTGTGTCATGAAGGCTACAATGTAGGGTTGGGAGATGGTCTGGCCCTCACCAATAGGAAGGGGGCGATCTTGATAGGCCAGGCTTATGTGCTCCAGGGGTACAAAGCGATGACGCGGGACTTTTAAGAATGATTCCAGAATTATAGGGTCTTTTATTCCCCGTTTTTTTAGCTGCTCTTCAACCATTTGCTTTCTGCGTGCCTGAAAATCAGATTTTGAAGCGTTTTGTTTAAGCTCTCCATCAAGCTCACTCCAAGCTAAAACACAAACACCTGTTAAAACCAGTCCGAGGTGAAGCAGAACAGATTTTGTTTTACACATATTTTCTCTCGTTTCTAAAATTGTTCAATTTCATTCATCGATCACCAAACCCTTACACATAAACACAAAATGATACCTCCATGGCTGTGTTTTCAGATGGATCTCAGCCTTCTTCTCTTTTAAAGGTTCCAGGTCTCACCCAAAACCAACTGCCAACAACCAGAAGCCCAAACACCGTATAGCAAAATACAAAAACCCAGACTGGTGCTTGGTAGTACAAAATAAACTCTAGCCAGTGCGCTATGAAAGAGCCCTTGTATTGAATGTCCCCTGCCCGTGAACGGAAGTCCATTTCGATTGTGGTTAGCGGACAGATAATCCTGAACCAGGACTGCAGCACGACCACAAGAATTGTTAGTAGATGTATTATTCTAAACCATGGATTTCGAATCCAAGCCCAACGGAGAGCCCTGCCTACGAAAATAAACAGGAGACCAAACACCGTAAACACGACAACCAGAACGTGGGCAAACAGGATTGCATCAGCAGCCAGAAGAAAGGCCGTGGAGGATTCCATTAGAGCCGGATTGACCATTTAGGCCTGAGTAAAGTTTCGCAAATCATTAGGGCAAACTGCAAAGCACTCGCCAGTCTGTCTAATATCATTCTGATAATAATCTGGGGGAAAGTAGATCTGCACGAAAATTCTTGCACGATTTTTCACAGACCCTTTAAATTTTTATTTTTGGGATATAAAGCTGCCGATACTTGGCCCCAGTCAACAATACACCGAGCATTAGATAATCCAGAATCTCAAAATATGCCATACTGCTCACCCCTCTTCCCTTCTACAGTATTTTTGATTAAGCCTAACTAACCAGTGCTTGATAGCCAGAATCAATTTTTTCCAGTAAGCTCGGTTCCGCCGTGCATTATATCACTGCAGAAAGTATTGATGTGCTTATAGAAAGAGCCTGGATCAATCTGGATGATATTGTTATGACCCGCTCCATGAATCGTGACAAACCTCGTAGGCACCTGCGAGGCGTCCTTTAACGCTAAGCCCATTTCAATCGGCAGTACCTGGTCCTGATCCCCATGCAGGATTAACATGGGTGAGTGAAGATGCTTTAGCTTCTCCATGCTATTGAAGGGATTCCCGATCATTACAGCACTAACACCCAGGCCTGCTTTCTCGGCCACTTCTTTCCCTGACGATAGGGGGCTAACCAGAATTATTCCTGCAAAGTTTTGGTCTTGAGCAAGGTCAATTGCAACGGCCGATCCAAGTGAACGTCCAAGCACATAAATGTTCTTGATGGGTATTTTTTGTTCTTTTATCAAAAACGATAGCGCCGCACGCGCATCAATAAAAAGCCCGGCTTCACTGGGCTCACCAGCACTCAGACCATAACCACGATAATCAACCACTAATACATTTGAATTCATCTCCCAAAGCTCTTTAGCGATGGGCAGGCGTTGAGAAGCATTCCCAGCATTTCCATGAAAAAACAGAATGGTTTTATCAGCGTTTATTCTGGGTAAATAGAATGTGCTTATCTCAACGCTATCGGACGTTTTTAGAAAATGTTGTTCGATTGGAGATGGAAGTTCTGTAAGATCAATTATTGATCCTGGTTGAGGGTGGAAAGCCGCCTGATTGATTAATGATTCACTGCAGCAGATAAAGCAGCAACACATCACAACACTTTTTATGGTAGCGAATATATAGGATTTTTTCACAAATCATTTCTTCTGGTTAATAAAACATGATTCGTTCTTTTTTATTCTCGGGTTTCAGTGGATTTATTAATCAGGCCTGGTGCTTCTTTGAGCCTTGTGCAAAAGACGAGACCCAGCAGCATAAGTCCGATGAGGACCATTAAGGGCAGGGTCATCGAACCCGTTTCCGGGGCTTTGAAACTGTCCATCCCCAGGATGAAAACGATACCCGAAATTTGACCCATGAGCAACAGCATCCCGTTGGAGGTCCCCTCTGGAGTTGGATAGGTAATTTCGGCACCATACTGAAAACCCACTGGACCAGCGCTAAGCAGGAAGAATCCGAAAATAAAAGCCGATGTGAGGAGCAGAACATAGCCCGTAGCAAAGGTGATACCGATAAGTCCCAGCGTGGCCCCAATGATGGCCACCAATAGAAAGGGAGTCCTTTTGCGATAATGGTCCGAGAGTAAGGGGATGACAACGGCGCCAATAATGCCGCCCACAATCATTAATCCGCCAATATTTCCCGCCTCAATAATGGAAAAACCCCGAGGTCTGACGATATCTTCGATCCAGGTAGTCACGGCATTGAATACCCCCAGGCCCACAAAGAAAACTACCAGGAGCAGCACAAAATTCTTTATGCGCAAGGATTCTTTAAGACCATCAAAAACCAGGGAACGCTCTTCATGCTCGGGCAGACAGGGGGCTGTTGGTGGACGTTCCTTTACCAGGACAAAAAAGACCAGGGCAGCAATCACTGATACAATCCCGTAGCTTAAGAGCATGCTGCGGATCTCAGAGTGGAGGGTAAGATAAGGCGTTAAGACGAGAGCCACCATGATGCCAAGATACATTGCCAGCGATCCCAGGCCGGCAGCTGTGGCGCGTTCATGAATAGGAAACCAGCGAGCCGCTACACTGGTCACTGCGTTCAGGATAAAGGGCTGGCCAATGGCGATTCCTATTTGGGCTATCAGCACCAGGGTATAGCTATCTGCCACCAGACCTCGCATGAGGCCAAAGATGCCCGTCAAGGCAGCACCCAGGCCCACGGAGACACGGATACCATATGTGTCGATCATCCAGGAGGCCGGAATGGAGACGACGATATAGACAAGCATAAAGCACATAGATAGGAGACCAATGCCGAGATCTGAAACGCCATAATAAGCGGCAGCATTACCTGTGATAGGGGCAAAGGTGATCCACATGAGCTGATTAATAGCGACAACAAGCATGAAAGCCAGCAGGACGATCCAGCGATAGCCATAGATTTTGAACTCAGTTTGTTCCATCGATTTATTTCTCCCTTGAAAAAGCTAGTTGATCTGAATTTCAGCTAAGGCACTGCGCCTGCCCCCGGGGTTGCTGGCTAACTCGAGGTCTTTGCTCCATGTCGGAACTCAAAACCCCGAACTATCACATATGCAATAAGTGCAAAAATAAAGAAAACCAGGAGTAACCAGGCCGCGCTTTGCAGAGTACCTATAATCGTACGGTAAATTTCTAGTACCCATCGATCCAGATTCAGGACGACCGGTTGCATATCTTTGGTGAGTCCTGTAATGTATTTTTCAAGATCCCAGACACGCACTCCACCGGAAACACCCACAACGACCAAGGCAAAAGCAATGTAGCGATTCCAGGCACCACTCAGTTCGCTAGAGACGATGCGTGAAAGAATAGTATCGATGGATCCTCGAAAAAGACGAACCACCAGAAAACTTAACCCCAATGAAATAACGAAAGTCACAATTAGTAATGTTATAAACATATCGACACCTCTTTTCCTGTTGGCCTAAGACCCATTTTTGTCAGCAACTTATTATTGATCGCTATTGCTTTTATTCTGTGACCAGTGAAATGCAGCTTTCGATTTTTTCCAGCCTCTATTTTGATAAAATTCCTGTTTACTCTGGGTGGCTGTTAAGCAGACATTGTAATATCCATCCATCTCTTTTCTCAGCTGGCTAAGCATTTCTGATCCAATACCACAACCTTGATATGCGGGGTCAACGATCAAGTCAACGATCATTCCGTAATATTTGCCATCATCCACTGACCGTCCGATTCCGACAATTTTATCTTCATCGTAGGCAATTCGAAGATAACCACTTTTTTCAAAAGCAAGAACCATATCCTTTAAATCTCTCTCTGGCCATCCCACCAGCTCGATTAATTCATTGATTCTCTGCCAATCGATCCCGGTCAACTCTGTTGTGTAATGAATTTTCATAGATTCCCAAAAATATAGTTAAGGTGCCCGGTTTGAATCACGCTAAGACGGATAAGTTAACCTGATGTAGCTTAAAAAGCTTGGACTGGCGTTTGTTATAGGCCAGACAAAAACGTCTATAGTAGTTTCGTATCTGAGAATAAATAATGGGCAATTAAGCCTGCAATTGGTGGAAATACAATAGTGGATACAACTCTAATAAGGGTAAACCGCCAGCCAAGTATGGCAATTTCCATTGGCAGGCGCCCCACAGCCCAAATCGACCAACCGGTCAAAAACGCCACCATTGTTCCGACACCTGCACCAGATTTTAAAAGACCTGCCACGATTGGAAGGCTCACATAGGGTCCACCTGGGGCTAAACCTCCAGCTATTGAGCCAACTAATATTCCGCGAAACCCGGATTCGGTACCAATCCATTTTGAAAGCATTTCTTTTGGTAAGAGTATGGGAACCATTCCTGCTATGACGAAGGCAAAAAGCAATAGTGGAAGAATTTGAACAAACATGCTAAAGGCGGATTCCAGACCTACTAGATGTTCACCCTCTCCACGGCTATATCCAATTAGCAAAAGGACGATTGCCAGCACGCCCATGATAAGTGTTGGGATCATCATTTTAAATTTATTTCCCTTCGTTGCCAAATTGATTCCTTTGGTTCAAATTAGGTTTTTCAAAATGCCGACGCTAATGATTCAGGTGATATATTATTGAAATCAATTCGGCCTCTCTAACGCCCTGCACTGTTCACCACCAAAGTGGAACTTTGGTGGGCTTTGTCCCAGCACTCCCCGACACTTCGTGTTCCCCTTCGGCGGGATCAAAGATGTGTCGGGATCAGCCTGCCCTCCGAAGCTTTTTTGCGAAGGATGGGCTCGAACCCCGCTAAGGCGGGGCAAGTTAACCTGATATAGCTTAAAAAGCTTGGACTGGCGCCTGTTAGGCCGAGGTATTGTAATCAATTAGCACCTCATCAATTATATGCCTAGCTCTTTGGGCTTCTAATGGATTCTTGTCAATGTGTTCTACAAGTGTAATCAGTGCCTTCCAAAGCGCCCAACCTCTACCTCGCGCCCAATTTGCATTACTAACTTGGAGAAGCTCGCGGAAAGTTTTCCGACTCTCTCCAAAAAAGAGCGTCCATGCTATAGTCAAGTCACCAGCAGGATCGCCAATTCCCAAACACCCAAAGTCGATGACAGCAGATAATCGATCACTTCTTACCAGCAGATTGTCAGCACAGAGATCCCCGTGGAACCAGACAGGGGTTCCTTGCCAGGTTGAGTTGAGTGCTGTTTCCCAAACACTTGAGATTGCTTCGCCATCAATCCTATCGCCTAAAACTGAAATTGATTCACGTGTTTCAGAGTCATACTTTGACAGCGAACCACCTCGAAAAAAGTTGTGCTGGCCGGGTGGAGGACCACCCACAGGATCGATTTGGTATAAGGCAGTTAGGAAATGGGCCAGAGCTATTGCAAAATGGTTTAGATCTTCAATGCGCTGGATTTTGGCATTTTCCCCTTCAAGCCACTGGTAAATTGACCAGTTCCATGGATAGGTTTCAGAGGGGCTCCCCATTGCCAGAGGGATAGGAATTGGGAGAGGAAGATGTGGGCCAAGTTTCGGCAGCCACTCCTGCTCTTTTTTCACCTGACCGGCGTATGCCTTAGCGCTTGGCAATCGCACAGCCATAGATTCGCCAAGACGAAAGGTTCTATTGTCCCACCCACTGTTCTTAACCGGTCTGATAGACAGCTTTGCCCACTGCGGAAATCGAACTTGAATCAATTTGGCAACAAGAGTTGTACTGATTTCCACTTTTTCGATAGGTTTTTCACCAGAGGGCATGTTGATAACTCGATTTTCTTTAATGATATTTTCTAAATGTTTCAGTTCTTATTCGTTAAGAGTCTGGTTCATTCATTGACCCCGGACTTAAGTCCGGGGTCAATAAGACGGTACCACCACACTTGAATCCGTCGAAGCGCGCTGTAAGTCCCAGCTTAGCGTAAAACTACTCCACCACTTCCCAGCCATAGTCAATAAACTCCCAACTCAGGTCATTCTTAAAAGCTCGGATTAACAGAAAACCCTCTTCAATACCATAGTTTTGACCCTGCCACCACCTGGAACAGACTGCGCCCCCGGTAATGAAGTGAATCTTATTCAACACGTACATGTCTTCCAGAAAATGCAAATGCCCCTGTAAAACCAGCTTTAAATTATAATCTACAAACAATTCAAGAACCTCGTGGGCATTATTGATGATATGTGCTCTTGGGTTACCTGCCAGCGGACCCTGGTCAAACTGAGATTTGGTGGTTAAAAACGGTATGTGGGTGCTAAGCACAATCGGTGCTGAGGGATCAGTCAATTTTAACTCGTTCTTGATCCAGTCCATTTGCAGGGAATCAATATTGCCGAAATATGAGTTCCCCTCCGAGTCATCTACTGAATCAAGCAACAGGAACAGCCAGCCCTTATGTTTTATCGACTGGTATCTTGGTCCGATTCGGTTTTCAAACATCTTTTTGCCATATTCAGGATGGTCTGGACTAATGCCACTCTCCTTATAAAGCCCGAATTGATCATGATTGCCAAGGGTGTTGTATACCGGCATCTCAAAGCCTGAGGCCAGTTGATTGTACAGCTGGAACAGGCTGTCTGCTCGTCCAAATGATTGACCAGAGGCATCCATCACCAGATCACCCCCGGTGATTACAAATTCTGGAGCGAGGTGATTTACGTTATCAATCGCCTGTAAAAAGCCTTTGTCGGCGGCTCTTTCAGGCTGGATATGAATATCGGTCATAAAAGCAAAAGTAAATTCTGGTGCGTCAGGTGAATCAAGTGTACTACAGGAGGCAATTATTAGTGCAATTAATACGAGAGCGATTTTCAAATATGGTGTTTTCATGTTTTCCCCTTATAGGTTTACTTTTTGACAAATAAAATTCGTTTTGAGATATTACCCTTGGTCGGCAGAGACTTTATAATGCTGCCGTAAATTTTGCAGCTCTTACAAACCGGCCAACCAGATCAAGGTCTTTACGAAAACCACCATTTGACAAGGTCCTGTTTGTGTGGGTTAGAGAGTCCACACCCCAGGGTTGCACGATACTGATTGCCTCGGCTACATTTTCTGGTGACAATCCCCCGGCTAAAATGACAGGTATTTGTACCCGTCGAACAATTTCTCGGCTGATACTCCAGTCATGGGTCACCCCTGATGCACCTATTCCTGCAATGCCGGGATCCTGGGTATCCAAAATTAAATAGTCAACTACAGGCTGATATGCCAGAGCAATATCGATAGCCTCAGGCCCTGCTACAGAGATGGCCTGCATGAGACTTTGTCCGCGGAGTCGTTCCCGGAGTCTTGCGACCATCTCCGGGGAAAGCGTATTCTCCAATCCACAAAGATGCAAGATATCGGGGCGAATCAACTTTGCCATGACGACAATAGCATCTAGTTCCTGAGTCTACTGTCAACGCCACGCTGACAGCTTTATTTCTGACTGCGTCGACAATCGAAATAGCCACATCTAGATTAACTTCACCGGGTAAACCAAAACTGCCCGGTGTTACACCCACATGGTCAGCACCCTGGTTGATCACAGCCAGGGCCTCGTTTATGGTTTGCATGGTATATATCTGTGCTTTCATCAGGAATTCCCCTCACGTCGTTGTGAATTGTTTATTGATCGAAGATGCTAAGATTCCAAGGACTCATCATCGGAACAAAAGGATGCTTAAATTATCGCAATCGCTAAAAATGTCGATATTGTGTCTGGCTTCACCTTTAATGCTCACACCTTTGGGTTGAAAAGCCATAGCATTACCTATATTCTATGTGTTTTAGCGGTTTGCCCTCAAGATCAGCAATAACTAGAGAGGCAGCAAAGACAAATTCCGTTTCATACTTCTCCCTTAGTCATTTCTCATAAAATTCTGTGCTTTTTAACGTAGCAATAGCATCTTTTTGACAGCAGCATCATTTCCCGCTTGAATCTGGTAGAAATAAACACCTGTTGGTAGATCTCCAGCATTAAATGAAACAGTATATCGCCCCGGAGTCTTGTTCTGACTGACGAGGGCTGCCACTTCATGGCCCTGTAAATCATAAACATCTAGAGACACTAAGCCACTCTCGACCAGATCAAACGCAATTCTGGTTTCTCCATTAAAAGGGTTGGGGAAATTTTGACTGAGATTGAATTCCCGCGGCAGTGAAACATCCACTCCGCTTGGTTCGCTTATATGTTCTTCCAGATATGCCATTTGGGGTTTGTCAACCCCATCGCTGGGTTCAAGCGAGTACATATAATCACCCCACCAGGGTCCGGCTGCCCACCAGGTCCAGCCCAGCCAGACATCGGAGTGGGCGTCCAGCGAATCCAACATATTATCAAGGGCGTAGAGACAGATCGCATCATTGGTTACTCCGAATTCTCCCAGAAAACCACGTTTACCATTATCCTGGAGCCAATTGGTAAAATTGTGGATGCGTTGTGATCCTACCGTTGTCCCTGAACAGTCTGGTGAAGTTCCAGATGAATCGTCATCGAGATATTGATGGACCTCAAAAACCAGGTTATCTAATGGGTCGACGATGGTGAGCATGGTTACGCTGTTGGGGGTTCCGTACCAGTTTTGAGTCCAGGAGTGGGCACCACTCCAGCCGTTCCCCGGAACCATAATCAGTTGGGTTGCTCCCGTGGCACGAATGGCAGCGATGGCTGCATTGGCGTCATCCCGCCATAATTCCGATGTCATGCTATGCGGTTCGTTTATCAAGCCAAAAATAATATCCGGGTTATCCATGTAATGCAGGGCCAGTCTGCTCCAGAAATCCTCAAAGGCTGTGACTGGTACAGTATCAGATCCGATAATCTCTCCATAATATCGGGCATAATTGTGAGGATCAAGAATAACCGAAGCACCAGCTTCTGTGGCATAATTTACAAAACTATCCAGGCGAGCCAGCTCTTCAGTATTGAAGTCTGCAAATTGTGAGTGCTGCAGCCGTTCCCAGCGAAAGGGCAGCCTGAAGACATTCATGCCCTTGTCTGTGAAATAATCGATTTCGGAGCGAGTGGGATAGGTATAGTCGACATTGTAAACACCAGGAAGATTGCCTTCGCCAAAGTCTGCACCAGCCAGGTTCACACCTACCAGTTGCGCCTGCGAAAATAAGGGGTTCACAATAATCATGGTAGCCAGGCATGCAAGAACCTGTATCTGTTTTGAATAATTAATTTTGCTCATTGTGTTCATTGTATTCCTTTCAATTGGGTGGAGCTGGCCAGCTAAAAAATTATTCTCAGGTTATTGATCTGCCTGAATTCTCTGTAATAGCGTTTTGGTTGCATTGATTCCATCCGCTTCGCTCAAGTTGTCTCCTTCAAATCCCGCCGCCAGAACAATCTTCAATAATCTGTCATAATCCAGCGAGCTTTCATTGCCCTGCTCATCAAAATCGAATGTCTTGGCACTCACCCCTTTAGCAAAAGGCATCAGTTCGGCAATACCCTGATAGTTATCATGCTTAGCAAAATAACATGGTTTTTCTGATGTATTGGAAATTAATGTGGCGAATTATGGCATGATGGAGCTAGGAATCAATTAATTCACGGCCAAGACTAAACTGGATTATTTCGACGGATTGACTGAGCCACTTCATTCAGGGTCTGGAGAAAGCGTGAGCGGTCACGCTGGCTGAGTGGGGGTGGTCCACCGGTGATCTCTCCTGCACTACGAAGCTCTGACAGCAAATCACGGGTTGCCAGGGTTTGACCGATATTGTCTTCAGTAAAGGGTTTGCCGCTGGCGCCTATCACTCGGGCTGCCTTTTTAATACAGCGACTGGCCAGGGGAATATCTGCAGTGATCACAATGTCATTGTTTTCCACATGATCAACAATCCAGTCATCGGCTTCATCGAATCCCGCTCCCACCACTTCGAGGGATATATTTTTGTCATCAGGTATCCGCATCCAGGAGTTAGTGACGACCGTGACTTCAAGCTTGAGACGTTTGGCAACCCTGTAAACTTCGGGTTTCACGGGACAGGCATCAGCATCTATATAAATATGCAGCAATATGGACTAAACCTTAATTCTCGCGCTTAAAACCGGGGGGGCTATTCATTTGCAATATCCAGGCGGTCTTATCAACATCTGGCGCTTTGTAATTATCAAACTTTTGCAGCAAGCTCTCGGCGTTCACGTCAATAATGATCATTTCCCGGTGTGTCTTTTCAATAAATTGTTGACCTACGGCATGATCCAAAAACTCGATTACTTTACTGTAATAGTCGTTTACGTTCAATATTCCACATGGCTTGCTGTGCAACCCCAGTTGATTCCATGCAAGAACTTCAAAAAACTCCTCTATGGTTCCCAGTCCGCCCGGTAAGGCAATAAACCCGTCAGATAATTCGCTCATTTGCGCTTTGCGCTGGTGCATGGTGTTAACAACTCTCAGATCTGGCAAATCCTGATAGGCAACATTTTTTTCTAGCAATTCCCGGGGTATTACACCAATAACTTCGCCTCCGGCCTGTAGGACGGTCCTGGCGATTTGACCCATTGCCCCCACATTAGCGCCCCCATAAACCAGACCTACTCCATGTCGCACAAACGCCTGCCCCAGAGCCGTCGCTGCCTCGATATATTCGGTTTTTGCGCCAGGGCTTGAACCGCAGAAAACACAGATCCTTTTCAATCGTTCACCTCGATTCGTATTGCCACCAATAGAATTGATGGTCAGCCTATGCGTTCAGCGAGCAACCGCGTTTTCTCCTGTATAATGGGTGAAATGCATGTCACTTTTTTGCTTATAGCCCCCAAAATACTTCTGAGCTATCCAGTTAATGAGCGGATCGCAGCATCCGTTTAGAAAGGCATAGTTCTGGTTGTCTTGCTGGTGGTGTTTGGCATGATGGGTTTTTGATAACAGAACGCCCATGCGAGCCAAAAACGCCACTGTAGGAGAATTCGAAGTATGGCACAAATAATGAGAAACTTCTGCGACGGAAGAGAGCACCCCGATATAGACGAGAAGATGCAAAACGATTGGGTTGACTTGAAAAATAAGATTCATTATCAGGACCAGAAATAAGTATGGCACCAACCACACTTTTGCTCCAGTTTCATGAAAGTATACTTTAATAATAGCTGCTTTTTTGTAGTCCTGAATTTTGTGATGCATGTGAAAATTAGCAATTAAGGGACCTGCTAGCGATTCATAAGAATCATTATTATCCATGATTAAATGAATCAATCCATTTAGCAAATCCGTCAAAACATAGGCTGCCAGAAAGGTGACCAGTATCTCGAAACCGGTCAGGGGTGTTTGGCCTAGCATGACGACCAGGAGCGTTTGCAGGCTAACAATTAGAATAGAAATCAGCAGACTGAAGCGTCTGTATATATTGCGGGTGTTATACAAATCCATGGCTGTATTGAACTGGTCCTGCTTCTGTTCTAGATAATTACTCAATTAATTAATTCCCTCCCCTTGCACAAAGAACTTATGAGAAGTTTCACTCATTCATATGAGATAAATGGAATCCGATGTATTCAGGTGGAAAGCTTCTCGTGTAATTCTAGGCCGCTTGAATTGTCACCAGTGCTTGATTGAATTCGCGTAATATTCCAGAAGGGTTTGAGATTCAGGATTAAGACACAGGAGATTGTCTCGTTCTTGCACCAGCCCTCGACCAATGAGCATATTCAATGCGTTGGTCAGAATACCTTCGTAAGCATTGGCAGAAATATTTATGGGTGCTCCCCTGGTTTTTAATTCATCTATTCTTTGAGCCGCTTGTGATTTCAGGTCAAGCTCGCTTTTCCATTCCGAATTGTTTTTTAACAGGATCTCAGAGACTAAGGCGATGGGTAGAACAGGTATCACGTCCCCAATGTTTTTCATCAAGACATCAGCCAGGTCTTTTACATGTTTAAAACGTTGTTCGCTCGCGTGTTTGCTGAAATCAATGCTGTTTAAATCACAGTACTCCTTAACGGAGACGGGCGGTCCAAAATTTACACTGGCATAACCAAAGCGACTCCAGCGGTTTTTGCGGGATAGCAGAAGTGTTTTATACATAAAACCCAGAGTGGTTTTGATTACAAACCACAGACTACGCTTGCTTGCTTCTGGATCCAGCTTTCTGGTTAAGCTGCGGTCCTCCAAGACACGATCATAGTTGATACCCACCGGGACAAAGATAATGTCCTTATCAAACTCTGGATGAAAATCCCTGAGCATATAATCAAGGAAACCAAGTCGGGGTTCTCGCATATTCCCATCGGTTGTTAAGCCCCCCTCGGGATAAACAGCCTGGCAAACACCTGCCCGTGTTGCAAGATGAACATAGCGCTCCAGTACTTTTCGATATAAGGGATTGCCAGAATTTCTACGAACAAAGAAGGCACCCATGGCCTTTATTAATGTTTGCAGGGGCCAGATGCGCGCCCATTCTCCAACGGCATAGGACAGGGCTGTTTTTTCTGCCACCAGAAATGAAACCAGGATGTAATCCATGTTGCTTCTATGATTCATGACAAACACTACGCTGGCACCCTGTGGAATATTTTTCAACTCATCTTCATCAAAAAATCCGACCCGGACACGATAAATAAGACGGGCAAATTTCCTGGCCAGCCAATACCCAAACCGGAAATAAATATAGGCGTTAAAGGCCGGTACAATTTCGCTGGCGTAACGTTTGGCTTTCTCCTGGGCGACAGCCATGGGCATGTCGTTTTCAGCCGCATAGAGTTTGACTGCATTGATGACCTGATCATCGAATACCAGTTGATCAATCAATCCTTGTCTACGGGTGAGTTGAAAGGGCCGAATTTCAATATCAAGACGACTGCTGACCTCATCCATCACCTTTTTAACCCGTTTTTTCAACACCCAGCGTAAACCGGGCATTAAAAAGCGATCGAGGACCATAACTGCAGCAAAGAGCACGAGTACGAAAAAGGTCCAGGCGGGAAGTGTAATGTAATTATCCATATTATCTCCTGCTGGCATTGTCCTTTGTACTAATCATGATTTGCTTAATGTCTTGAAATATCTTGCGTAAATAAGACCTTTATTCGTAATTGACAAACAAATTGCCGGTGGGAGTTTATGCAATCAATCCTTTTGTTTAGGAAGTTTGCCAATGAGATTCCAGATCCAACAATGGAACTTATGGATTCCACCGGGTTGGGCAAACATGAGGATACACTCGCCACTGATCAGGTTAATACTGTTATCTAGACAGTATTTTATGGCTGCTGGTGATTCAGATCCCTGTTGCATCCAGATATTGTTAATTCCCACGGCATAGGCTTGTTCAACGAGTTTTTGTGTTTGTTCTGGTGGTACAACAATGACCAGGCCACCAACCTGAACCGGCAAATCAGATAAGGAAGCGTAGCATTTCTGGCCTTTAATCTCGCTTACTTCCGGATGCACCAGCAGCAATTCAAAGCCCTTTTTTGCCAGGTCTTTTAGAATATAATTTCCAAACCTCTTCCCACTTCTTGATACGCCTGCCAGAACCAATGTTTTGTTAGCCAGAAATTGGTCTATCATTAATTGTGTCAGCATCTTTTCCCCTTTTTGAAACTAGTCGATTAGCCTGTCCGCTCGATCATTTAATTGACATCACCTGTAAAATGATGATGATTGTGAAAGCCAGCAATTGGAGCGCCACAATGGAAAATAACTCTCTGTGTCTGAAAACAGCAATAAGCAGAAAGGCTAAGAGATTGATGCAAATCAAGCCCAGTGGAAAATATGCAGCAATCCCGTTCAGGATAATAATATTGAAATAGCTTAATACATGTACTGATCCAACTGCCAGAAGCAGCAAACCACCCTGTAGAGACATAACCCTTAGAGACCCCAGAATATTTGAGTTTTGGGTAACTTTCTGTAGCTCAGGGACCTGTTGTTTTTCACTGTAGATGATATGTAATATGCCCATGATAATAATCAGCAATCCAGCGGCTAACTCCATAATAGCGCTCCAAAGAAATATTTAATACTGTTAATCCCAGCTTATTAAGCTCAATACTTGAAATATAAGCCTTCTGACTGATTCAGATAGCATAATTCTATCTCGTATTACTAGTAAATTTAAGAGATTCACGTCTAAAACAGAGGATGCCAGCAAATTGGTAAATGACCATTCAATGACTTAATCTGGATTGAAATGGGCTTATTCGCTTGGAAACCTAACACTCTTTTCAAAGATTGTAGCCATTGGTAAAATGAAGGTATAAAATGTCCAATTCAGGGTTTATACATAGCGGAGAAGAAAAAAAGGGGCAGGTTCAGGACATGTTTGACGGAATTGCCAAACGTTATGATTTTCTGAATCACTTTCTCAGTTTTGGTATAGATGCTTACTGGCGCAAACAGTCCATAAAAACCTTGAAGCTAATAGCGGGCCAGACCCTTTTGGATGTGGCTACCGGTACTGGAGATCAGGGTTTCTCTGCCCTCAAAGCAGCTGATGTGCATGTGGTAGGATTAGATTTTTCTTACAATATGCTGGAACAGGCTAAGCTTAAAATCGAGAAGCGGGGCCTGGCTGACAAGTTCGAGGTTATTCAGGGAGATGCGGAAAAGCTGCCCTTTCTGGACGCCAGTTTTAATGCCTTGTGTATCAGCTATGGTATCCGAAATGTGGGTACGATTTCCAGCGCTATCAATGAATTTTATCGGGTTCTCAAGCCAGGTGGGCGAATCTCTATTCTTGAGTTCTCCGAACCACAGGGCTGGTTGTTTGGACGACTCTACCGCTTTTACTTCGATCATATTTTACCTAAAATTGCCGGTATGATATCCAGTCAATCAGCCTATACCTATCTTCCCGAATCAGTCCGTCATTTTCCAGACCGGGAAGATTTTAAAGCACTGCTATCAAGTGAGGGTTTTGATGAAGTCCAGCATCGGGATTTAACCTTTGGGGTTACAACTATCTATAGTGGTGTGAAAACGGATTAGTTTCATTAACACCCAACTTAAGAGGCTGTGTGAAAACGTCAAGTCACTGGTAAAATAT
>JABMPR010000149.1 GCA_013202895.1 bacterium
CAATATTAGGTGTACCCGCCTCAAACTTATAGGGAATCTCATTAAACTCAGTTTTTTCAAAGCTCACACTCAGAATCATATCACCACCACCCTGATAGGGTCGCATCATTTGCAGATATTCTTCCTTGGCATACAAAGCTCCGATACCAGTGGGTCCATAAATTTTATGTCCCGAAAAAACGAAGAAATCGCAATCAAGATCCTGGACATCAATTGGGAAATGTGCAATCGATTGAGCTCCATCAATCAAAACAGGAATCTTCTGAGCATGTGCTTTGGCGATTATGCTGGAGATATCATTTATTGTACCCAGGGAATTGGACATATGAGTCACAGCCACTAATTTGACTTTATCGGTGAGGAGTTGCCCCAGGGAGCCTAAATCCAACTCACCATTCTCCAACAGTGGAATAATCCTAAGATTTGCACCCGAACGTTCTGCAAGCATTTGCCAGGGAATAATATTGGAATGGTGCTCCATCTCTGAAATCAGGATTTCATCACCTGCACTGAGTATGGGTTCAAGATAACTGAAGGCCACCAGGTTAACAGCCTCGGTGGCACCTCGGACAAATACTATCTCTCTGACACTCCTGGCGTTGATAAACTTTCGAATGGTCTCCCGGGCACCTTCATAAAGAGCTGTGGATCTCTGACTTAGTAGATGCACCCCACGATGAATGTTGGCGTAATTATTGGTATAGAAATCCGTGATTGTATCGATGACCTGTTGTGGTTTCTGGGTGGAAGCTGCATTATCAGCATAAATGAGCGGCTTCCCGTGG
Organism: bacterium; assembly: GCA_013202895.1. Taxonomy (GTDB): domain Bacteria; phylum Fidelibacterota; class UBA8477; order UBA8477; family JABMPR01; genus JABMPR01. Next base: position 786 of record JABMPR010000149.1, read on the forward strand.
ATTTCTATCTCCAGGATAGGGAAGTCCTTGCGAATATTTTCCACATCAAACATGAACTGCCTGAATCCCATCTAATCCAATTGAAATTTGTCGGTGGATATACGCTTTCAGTGTCTCGATTCGGATATCCTCAATAATCTCTGCTGCAAACGCCCGTGTAAGCATAAGGGCTGCATCTTGCTTGGAGATCCCTCTGGATTGAAGATAAAATAGGGCATCCTCATCTAATTCACCAACTGTTGCTCCATGCGTACACTTCACATCATCGGCAAAAATCTCCAGTTGTGGTTTGGTATCAACACGGGCATCCCGAGATAGGAGTAAATTCTTGTTTGACTGTCTCGCATCGGTTTTTTGCGCCTGTTCTCTTACCAACACCAATCCATTAAAAACACCCCTGGATTGGCCATTCATTATCCCCCGAAAATGTTGATCACTGATGCAACTGGGGTGAGCGTGATCCATATAGGTTCGTAGATCCAGATGCTGTGATTTGTCACCGGAAAATACTCCTCGAAGAATCGCCAGTCCTCCGGGTCCTCCAAAACTGATCTCCATATTTGAGCGGGTTAAACGGGATCCCAGCAAATATTGATGAGCATAGAGCTCAGCTGCCGATCCCAGTTGCACTGCTGTATTGGATATGTGATCAGTTCCCTCAGATTCGAGACCGATTCGGTAAAAATCAAGCACCGAAGCATCATCCATTTTGATATAATCAGCGGGAATAGACACAGCTTGAGCATCGCTGAGTGAAGCAAATTGTTGAATTATTTTTAGCCGCGAATTGGCCCCGGTATGGATGACATTGACAGGATTTGAGATCGAAACCATATTCAGACTGGAATTAACATATAAAAGGTGTAGCGGACGTTCAATATCACTGTCTTTTTCGAGTTCAACAAATAGACCTGATTTAGAAAGCGCCAAGGCAACATGCTGAAAAATATTATCGTCACTTAATTTGGCGGTGCGAATAGTCTCTTCAGCTCGATGCTTTGAGGCCTCCCCGAGCTTGGACATGAGCCTAATCTGCAGACCTTGCTGGGATTGAAGCTCCAGGTTATCAGATAAATCGTTGGAAAAAGCTCCGTTGACAAATACCAGATGCTGTGCCTCAGGGACCGCCTGCTTAAATTTTTCAATAGATTGCCTATCAACACCTTCGCCAGAATCTGTGTGAAGCTCTCGACTTAATAAATTCTTTAAGGGTGTATAACGCCATTCCTCATCTTTACGAGTAGGAAATGTTCCCCTGTTCAAAATATCTAACGAGGCGGATCGAAGCCCAGCTGAGAGTGCGAAGTTTGGCTGACCCGAAAGACGCGTTTGATCGTCAAGCCAGTTCTTAAAATTATTTGCTAATATTGCCATAGTAACACTCCGCTCAGGAACTGCTCTCATCAAATTCAACTAACCAGTCATAACCCCGTTCTTCAAGTTCCATAGCTAGCTCTTTGGTGCCAGATTTAATGATGCGGCCCTTTGAAAGAACGTGTACAAAATCGGGCACGATATAATCCAGAAGTCTCTGGTAGTGGGTGATGACAACAAAGGCATTGGAATCAGAGCGCAATTTATTTACACCACCTGCAACAATCCTTAAAGCGTCAATATCTAAGCCTGAATCTGTTTCATCCAGAATAGCCAGCTGTGGGTCCAGAACTGCCATTTGAAGAATCTCATTGCGTTTCTTTTCTCCACCGGAAAATCCCTGATTGACAGGACGTTTAAGCAAATCTTGCTTCATCTCGACCAAATTCATTTGCTCCTTGATCAGGCTGAGAAAATCAATTGCATCCAACTCTTCTTCGCCACGGTGTTTACGGATCTCGTTCAGCGCCTTTTTTAAGAAAGAAGTATTGTTTACACCTGGAATCTCAATTGGATATTGGAAGGCTAGAAATAGACCTTCCCGAGCGCGAATCTCAGGTAGCATATCCAATAGATTCATGCCTTTATACAAAACTGATCCTGATTCAACGCTATATCCGTCACGACCAGAGAGAACGTGGGCCAGGGTGCTTTTACCAGAACCATTCGGTCCCATAATAGCATGAATTTCACCTGGATTAACTTCAAGACTTAAGCCATTCAGGATGGGCTTATCCTCAACCGAGACGTGCAGATCTTTAATCGACAGCATGTTTGAAAAATCTCCTTAAATTCAGCTTGCGCACAGGGCTCATATTGCCGCTTGGGTAAAAACTAAAGTTTCTTACGGAATTCACCGATATCTCTAAATTTTCAATTTTCAATTCTTTTATCCTACCGAACCTTCCAGGCTGATCGCCATAAGTGCCTGAGCCTCAACAGCAAACTCCATGGGCAATTGTTGAAAAACCTCGCGAGCATAGCCCGAAACAATCATGCCGACAGCATCCTCGTTGGAAATTCCCCGCTGATTCAAATAAAAAATTTGATCGTCACTAACTTTGGAAGTTGTGGCTTCATGTTCCACCTGAGCTGAAGGATTTTCAATTTCAAGATAGGGGTAAGTGTGAGCACCACATTGATCACCAATTAAAAGTGAATCACATTGGGAATAATTTCTGGCATTTTCAGCCTTCTTTGTCACTCTAACCAGTCCCCGATAGGCATTACTGCTTTTCCCGGCAGAAATCCCCTTTGATATAATCAAGCTGCGCGTGTCTCGACCCAGATGGATCATTTTTGTACCCGTATCCGCCTGTTGATAATTATTTGTCAGGGCAACAGAGTAAAACTCACCAACCGAATGATCGCCCTTTAGTATACAGCTGGGATATTTCCAGGTAATGGCCGAACCGGTCTCAACTTGAGTCCAGGAAATTTTTGAGTTTTTGCCAGCACACAGACCCCGTTTGGTAACAAAATTGAATATCCCACCGACACCTTCCTTGTTTCCAGCATACCAGTTTTGGACAGTGGAATACTTGATCTCTGCATCATCTAAGGCAATCAATTCAACAACGGCTGCGTGGAGTTGATTTTCATCTCGCATCGGTGCGGTACAGCCTTCCAGATAACTCACATAACTACCCTTGTCAGCTATAATTAGGGTTCGCTCAAATTGCCCTGTTTTAGCTGCATTAATCCTGAAATAGCTTGATAGCTCCATGGGACAACGAACACCCGGCGGGATGTATACAAAACTGCCATCACTGAATACCGCTGAGTTCAAGGTAGCATAAAAATTGTCCGTATAGGGTACGACTGTACCCAGATATTTTTTGACTAGCTCAGGATGCTCCTGAATTGCTTCACTGATAGGACAGAAAATGATACCGAGCTCGCTGAGTTTACCTTTAAATGTTGTAGCAACTGACACACTGTCAATAACTGCGTCCACAGCCACTCCAGCTAGCAGTTCACGCTCTTCCAAAGGAACACCCAATTTATCAAACGTTTTTAGAAGTTCAGGATCGACATCTGCCAGACTCTTCGGTGCATCCTGGTTTTTTGGAGCCGCGTAATAAAAAAGATCGTCAAAATTAACATCTGCGTATTCAAGCTTTGGCCACTTGGGCTCCTTCATTTTGAGCCAGTGATGGTATGCTCTCACACGCCAGTTTGTCATAAATTCCGGTTCTTTTTTCTTAGCTGATATCCTGCGAACGATATCTTCATTTAGACCCTGGGGAAACTCCTCCATTTCGATGTCAGTTACGAATCCATATTTGTATTCTTGATCCGTAATGTTTTGGATTGTTTGCTGCTCGTCACTCATGGAATTATTTTCATGTTTTTTCGGGTCTAATATTTGATCTTGCGTATTCATTCCTCCCAAGTAAAGCATATTGTAC